>JAGRDU010000043.1 GCA_020446905.1 Paracoccaceae bacterium
ACCTGGCTGCCGGACGCGCACGTCCAGGCACCGACGGCGGGTTCGGTCGTGCTGGCGGCGATCCTTCTGAAGATGGGGGGGTACGGGTTCCTCCGCTTCTCGCTGCCGATGTTCCCGGTCGCCTCCGACCACCTCTCGGGCCTCGTCTTCTGGATGTCGGCGATCGCGATCGTCTACACCTCGCTCGTCGCGCTCGCGCAGTCGGACATGAAGAAGCTGATCGCCTATTCGTCTGTCGCGCACATGGGCTACGTGACCATGGGCATCTTCGCGGCGAACCAGCAGGGGATCGACGGCGCGATCTTCCAGATGCTGTCCCACGGCTTTATCTCCGGCGCGCTCTTCCTCTGCGTCGGCGTCATCTATGACCGCATGCACACGCGCGAGATTGACGCCTATGGCGGCCTCGTGAACCGGATGCCGTCCTACGCCCTCGTCTTCATGTTCTTCACCATGGCGAACGTCGGCCTGCCGGGGACCAGCGGATTCATCGGCGAATTCCTGACGCTGATGGGCATCTTCCAGGTCAACACCTGGGTCGCCGCCGTCGCGACCTCGGGCGTCATCCTTTCGGCCGCCTATGCGCTCTGGCTCTACCGCCGGGTGGTCTTCGGCGACCTCATCAAGGAAAGCCTGAAGACGATCACCGACATGAGCCGCCGCGAGAAGGCGATCTTTGCCCCGCTCGTCGCGATGACGCTTCTGCTCGGGATCTACCCGAGCCTTGTCACCGACATGATCGGGCCCTCGGTCGAGGCGCTCGTTTCGGACTACCACGCCTCCATCCCGGCCGATGCCGGGGTGAAGATGGCCAGCCACTAAGGACGTGTCGCGATGATCTCCGCAGATTTCTACGCCATTCTCCCCGAGGTCGTGCTGGCCCTCTACGCCATGGCGGCGCTTCTGGGCGCCGTCTACACCGGCAAGGATGAGGTGACGGGCACGCTGACTTGGGCAACCGTCGCGGTCTTCGTCGGGATCGCGGCCTGGATCGGCCTGTCCGATCCGACCGACACGCCGGCCTTTGGCGGCATGTTCATCGACGATCCCTTCGCGCAGTTCGCCAAGGTGGTGATCCTTCTCGGCGCCGCCGCGGTCCTTGCGATGAGCGCGGATTACATGGCGCGGCGGGGCCTTGCCCGGTTCGAGTTCCCGCTGATCGCGGCGCTCGCGGTCGTCGGCATGATGGTGATGGTCTCGGCGGGGGACCTCATGTCGCTCTACATGGGGCTCGAGCTGCAGTCGCTCTCGCTCTACATCCTCGCCGCCTTCCGGCGGGACAGCGTGAAGTCGACCGAGGCGGGGCTGAAGTATTTCGTCCTTGGCGCACTGTCGTCCGGCCTCCTGCTCTACGGGGCCTCGCTGACCTACGGCTTCACCGGCACGACGCTCTTTTCCGGCATCATCGAGACGATCCAGGGCGGCCATATCTCGGTCGGCCTTCTCTTCGGGCTTGTCCTGATGATCACCGGGCTTGCCTTCAAGGTTTCGGCGGTGCCGTTCCACATGTGGACCGACGTCTACGAAGGCTCGCCGACCCCGGTCACGGCCTTCTTCGCGACGGCGCCCAAGATGGCGGCGATGGGGCTTTTCGCGCGGGTCGTCTTCGATGCCTTCGGGGCGGCGGTCGGCGACTGGAGCCAGGTTATCGCGGTGATCGCGCTTCTCTCGATGCTCGTCGGCTCCATCGCGGGGATCGGCCAGCGCAACATCAAGCGGCTGATGGCCTATTCCTCGATCGCGCATATGGGCTTTGCCCTTGTCGGGCTTGCCGCCGGGTCCGAGGCGGGCCTCAAGGCGATGCTGATCTACATGGCGATCTACGTGACGATGAGCGTCGGCGTCTTCGCCTTCATCCTCTCGATGGAGAAGGACGGTGCGCCGATCACCGAGATCGACGCGCTGAACCTCTATTCGAAGAAGGAGCCGGTGAAGGCGCTCGCCATGCTGGTTCTGCTCTTCAGCCTCGCCGGTGTGCCGCCGATGCTCGGGTTCTTCGCGAAATACGGCGTGCTTGTCGCGGCGGTGAATTCGGGGCTGACATGGCTCGCCGTCGGCGGTGTCATCGCCTCGGTGATCGGCGCCTTCTACTACCTCCGCATCGTCTACTACATGTACTTCGGGACCGAGACCGAGGGGCTGGAAACGCCCATGGTTCCGGCCCAGTGGGTGCTTTTGATGGCAGCGGCCCTCGTCATGGTCGTGGGCGTCCTGAACCTCTTCGGCATCGAGGGGGCCGCGGCGCTGGCGGCGGAAGTTCTTGCCCGCTGACGGACCCCGGGCAGGCTGGCCCGAAGGGGTGGCCGCCCGTGTGCTGGAGGAGGTCGACAGCACCAATTCCGAGGCCGCGCGCATCGCGCCCGGCCTGACCCAGCCGACCTGGATCCTCGCGCGGCGCCAGACCGCGGCGCGGGGGCGCCGGGGGCGGGTCTGGGTCGCGCCCGAGGGCAACTTCTTTGCCACGCTCGTCATGCGGCCGGCCGGGGCGCCGGGAGACGCCGCGCGGCGCAGCTTTGTCGCGGCGCTGGCGCTGGCGGAGGCGCTTGAGGCGCTTGTCGGGACCAACGCGACGATCACGCTCAAGTGGCCGAACGACGTTTTGGTGAACGGCGGCAAGGTCGCGGGGATCCTCCTCGAAAGCGCGGGGCAAGGCGGGGCGGTCAGTCACCTCGCCATCGGCATCGGCGTGAACCTGATCGCCGCGCCGCCTTCCGAGGCGGTTGAGCCGGGCGCGACGCCCCCCGTCTCGGTGCTGGGCGAGACCGGCGTGCGCCTGACGCCCGAACAGCTTCTGACCCCGCTCGCCGCCGCGTTCGACCGGTGGGAGGCGCAGCTGGCCACCTATGGCTTCGCCCCCGTCCGCACCGCGTGGCTTGCCCGCGCCGCGCGGCTTGGCGAGGTCATCACCGCCCGCACCGTCACAGAGAGCATCGAGGGACGGTTCGAGGATCTGGCCGAGGATGGCGCGCTTGTCCTTGCCACCGTACAGGGCCGCCGGACGATCCCGGCGGCGGACATCTATTTCTGAGGGAGGTCTCCCATGCTCCTCTGCATCGACACCGGCAACACGAACACCGTCTTTTCGGTCTGGGATGGCACGCGGATCCGGTGCACGCTCAGGACCTCGACCGAGCACCAGCGGACAGCGGACCAGTATTTCGTCTGGTTCTCGACGCTGATGGAGCATCACAAGGTGCCGGTGGACATCTCGGAGGTAGTGATCTCCTCGACCGTGCCACGCGTCGTCTTCAACCTGCGGGTCTTATGCGACCGCTACTTCAACTGCCGCCCGCTTGTCGTCGGCAAGCCCGACTGCGCCCTGCCGGTGGCGCCCCGCGTCGATCAGGGGACGACCGTCGGCCCTGACCGCCTGGTGAACACGGTCGCGGGCTTTGACCGGCACGGCGGCGATCTCATCATCGTCGATTTCGGCACCGCGACGACTTTCGACGTCGCCGATACCGACGGCGCCTATATCGGCGGGGTGATTTCCCCCGGCGTCAACACCTCGCTTGAGGCGCTGCATATGGCGGCAGCGGCGCTGCCGCATGTCGATGTCACCAAACCGCAGACGGTGATCGGCACGAATACGGTTGCCTGCATGCAGGCGGGCATCTACTGGGGCTATGTCGGCCTTGTCGAAGGGATCGTCCGACAGATCCGCATCGAACGCGAGAGGCCGATGAAAGTGATCGCCACCGGGGGCCTCGCGCCGCTTTTCGACCAGGGGACCGACATCTTCGACAGCGTCGAGGATGACCTGACCATCCACGGGCTGGTCCTCATCAACCGCTACAACAGGGAACTTTCGGGCGCATGACCAAGTCCAAGGACCGCCTCATCTACCTTCCGCTCGGCGGGGCCGGCGAGATCGGCATGAACACCTACGTCTTCGGCTACGGGCCCGAGGGGAAGGAGCGGCTGATCGTTGTCGACCTGGGCGTCTCGTTCCCCGACATGGACAGCTCGCCGGGCGTCGATCTCATCATGGCCGACATATCCTGGCTTGAGGCGAACCAGTCCCGGGTCGAGGCGATCTTCATCACCCATGCGCATGAGGACCATGTCGGCGGCCTTGGACATCTCTGGCCGAAGATCAAGGCGCCGGTCTATGCGCGCGCCTTTACCGCCGCCATCGCGACGCTGAAGATGGAGGAACAGGGACAGCCCCTCGACGTGATCCACGTCGTCAAGCCGCGCCCCGAGGTGGTCGAGGCCGGCCCCTTCCGCGTGCAGTTCGTCCCCGTCAGCCATTCGATCCCGGAAAGCTCCGCGCTTGTCATCGACACGCCGGCGGGGCGCATCGTCCACACCGCCGACTTCAAGCTGGACGGCACCCCGATCGTTGGCGAGCCCTTCGATCCCGCCGAATGGCACCGCATCGCGCATGAGGGCGACGGGGTGAAGGTGCTGACCTGCGATTCCACCAACGTCTTCTCGCCCGCGCCGGGCCGGTCCGAAGCGACGCTGGCCGATCCCATCGCCAAGCTGATCGCCGGGCGCGAGGGGATGTTCGTCGCGACGACCTTTGCCTCGAACGTGGCGCGGCTGAAGACGCTGGCCGAGGCGGGGCGTGCCGCGGGCCGGTCGGTCTGCCTTCTGGGGCGGGCGATGAAGCGGATGCTGACGGCGGCGGTCGAGACCGGGGTGCTGAAGGATTTCCCGCCGATCCTCGAGGCCGAGGAGGCGGTCGAGGTACCGCGCGGCAACCTCATGCTGATCGTGACCGGCAGTCAGGGTGAGCGCCGCGCGGCCTCGGCGCAGCTGTCGCGCGGCAAGTATCTGGGCCTTGAGATGAAGGAGAGGGACACGTTTCTTTTCTCCTCGAAGACGATCCCCGGGAACGAGCGCGACGTGATCCGGATCATGAATGCCTTTTCCGAGATGGGCGTCGATGTCGTCGACGATCATGGCGGGCTATATCATGTCTCTGGCCATGCGAACCGGCCCGATCTCGAGGCGGTGCACGAACTTCTGAGGCCGAAGATCCTGATCCCGATGCATGGCGAGCACCGGCACCTGCGCGAGCACTGCAAGCTCGGCATCGCGAAGGGGATTGCTGCGGAACTGGCGGTCAACGGCACGATGGTCGATCTGACCGGGGACGAGCCGGATATCGTCGAGTTCATCGACACCGGAAGGGTCTATCTTGACGGAACGGTCCTGATTGGCGCGCTCGACGGTGTGGTGCGGGACCGCATCCGCATGGCGCTGAACGGCCATGTCCTTGTGACCGTGATCCTTGACGAGGATGACCAGCCGCTCGGCGAGGCCTGGGTCGAGACGATGGGCCTGACCGGGGTGACGCGGCGGGGCGCGCCGCTGACCGATGCCATCGAGGCGGATCTCAACGAATTCCTCGAAGGGGCGCCGGACAAAGTTCTGGCCGACGACGACAAGATGGACGAGGCGATCCGCAAGATTGTCCGGCAGGTCACGCTGGAAGAGGTGGGCAAGAAGCCCGAAGTCACCGTGGTGACAAGCCGCCTCGTCGCCGACTAGCGCATCGCCGCGACGGGCCGGACCCATCGCGGCGACCGGGCAGGTCAGGTCTCGGCGGTATCGCGCAGCGCGAAGGCGCGCATCAGGAAGTCGGGCACGTGATCGCCCATGCCGACGACCGGCGCCTCGTGGCGGCCGCCTTCGTCGCGCCCGCCGCGACGGCGGTCCTTGCTGCCCCGGGGTTCGCGCTCTCGCTCGCGCGCTTGCGGCTGGGGCGCGGGCCGTTCCTCGGGGGCGGTCTCCGGCGCGGCCACTGTACCCGCCTCAAGGGGGATCAGCGATGCCTCTTCGCCATGGGGTTTCACCGGACGCTCGCGCCGGTCCTCGCGGCGGGGCCGGCTGGCGCGGTCCCTGTCCCGGCCGCCACCCCGGCGCGCCTCACCCTCCTCCTTGCGGGGTGGACGCTGCGCCGCCTCGCTGAGGGCAAAGCCCTCGGGTGCCTCGGCGCGCGGGATCGGCTTCTTCACCAGCGCCTCGATCTGGTCGAGGTATTTCTTGTCCGCCGGCGTCGCGATGGTGATCGCCACGCCCTTGCGGCCCGCGCGGCCAGTGCGGCCGATGCGGTGGACGTAATCCTCGGAATGCGAGGGCACATCGAAGTTGAAGACATGGCTCACCGCCGGGATGTCGAGGCCGCGGGCTGCAACGTCCGAGGCGACGAGGAAGCGCAGCGAGCCGTCGCGGAAGGCATCGAGCGTCTTCATCCGCTGGCTCTGGTCCAGATCGCCGTGGATCGGGGCCGCGTCGAAACCGTGGGTCTTCAGCGATTTCGCGAGGATATCGACGTCAGACTTGCGGTTGCAGAAGAGAATGGCGTTGGTGCAGGCCTCGCCCTCGGCGTTGATGACGGCGCGGAGAAGCTCGCGCTTGGCCTTGGCGGATTGGTCCTTGCGGGCGGGGGTGATCTCGATCAGGCGCTGCTCGATCGTCTCGGAGGTCGTCGCCTGGCGCGCCACCTCGATCCGGGCCGGGGCCTGCAGGAAAGTGTTGGTGATCCGCTCGATCTCAGGCGCCATGGTGGCCGAGAAGAAGAAGGTCTGGCGGGTGAAGGGCGTCAGCTGGAAGATGCGCTCGATATCCGGGATGAATCCCATGTCGAGCATCCGGTCGGCCTCGTCCACCACCATGATCTGCACGCCGGTGAGCAAGAGCTTGCCGCGCTCGAAGTGATCCAGCAGGCGGCCCGGCGTCGCGATCAGGACGTCGACGCCCCGGTCGATCAGCTTGTCCTGCTCGCCGAACGAGACGCCACCGATGAGGAGGGCCTTTGTCAGCTTCGTGTGCTTGGCATAGATATCGAAGTTCTCGGCCACTTGCGCGGCGAGTTCCCGCGTCGGGCAAAGGACGAGGCTGCGCGGCATCCGCGCGCGGGCGCGGCCACGGCCAAGAAGCGTGATCATCGGCAGCGTGAAGCTTGCCGTCTTCCCGGTGCCGGTCTGCGCAATGCCAAGGACATCGCGGCCTTCAAGCGCGGGCGGAATGGCGCCGGCCTGGATCGGGGTAGGGGTTTCGTAACCGGCTTCGGAAACAGCTTGCAGGACCTTGGGGTCCAGCTTCAGGTCAGAAAATTTTGTCATCTGCGTCCATGTCTGCGGTATCGGACCGCAAGGGTGAAGGGACGCGACTTCCGGGCGCCCCGGCGTTTGCCCGCCGGACGCGGGCGCCCCGCCCTACTGCATTTTGCGTTGGGGGTCAATCTTTTCCCCAAGATGCAAAGCAACCGCCCGCCTTCGCGGGAAGGCGGGCGGAAAGGTCTTGCCTGAGACTGCCCGGACAGGGAGACGGGGTCAGGCGTCCTTGCGCCGCTTGCGCATCAGCGCAGCGAGGCCAAGGCCGGAGAGGAGGAGCGCGCCACCGGCCGGAACCGGAACCGGCGCCGTGTCGAGGCGCACGGCGCCGATGTGGTCGCCCGTGCCCGGCGAGCGGGTGAGGACCGAGAGGGTGATGAGGTAGTTGCCCGGCCCGAGCAGCCAGGAGCCCGAGCTGTGCCCGGTCGTGTCGGCGAAGGCGGCATCGAAGTTCATCCCCGTGCTCGCGCCGGGAGCGGCGGGTGTCGAGGTGTTTCCGAGGAAGGAGCCGTTCGAGAAGACCGCGAAGCTGTCGCCACCCACGAAGGCATCGACGACGCTGAAGATCGCGCTGCCGATCAGCGAGAACGAGAAGCTGCGGCTGGTGACGGGGGTGCCGACATCGCCGAAGGCAAAGCGTTCCCAGCCGGCATCGGCGACAAGGTTGACGGTGGCCGCCTGGGCGGTGCCGGCGGTGGTGAGTGCAGCGGCAACGGCGAGCGCGCGGAGCGAGGGTGTGAACATGTCAAATCCGTTTCTTGGGGCAGCGGGTTATACCTGAGGTAGAAAGACGGCCAAATAAGACATTTTTGAGGCAATCGGCTGCTCTCGCCCAGATTGCACCACAGGAATCACCAGATCCTTGCGCGTTTCAACGAACTGGAAACAATTCGTGCCAAATTTTGGGCAAATTTCAGTGTTCTGGGACCAGGCCCGGCTGACGGCCATGTTTCGGCCCGCCGCGGCGCGGCATGGGCAAGCTGGCACGAATCGTCCGGTCCGGAAGGGCCCTGCAGGTGGTCGACCTCGCCCTCGCGAGCGGGCATAAGAAGGCAGTCAAAGGGGGACGCCTTGACCGGACAGCTGCCCATCTTCGTCATCGCGCTGGCGCGGGCGCCCGAACGCTGGGCGCATCTTTCGGCACGGCTCGGTACGCTCGGCCTTACGGCGGAGCGGATCGAGGCCCTCGACCGGCGCGCGGTTCCGGCCGCGAGGCTCAGGGACGGCTTCGGGGGCAGCCGCGACTTTCCGGCGACGCCCGGGGACATGGCCTGCACGCTCAGCCATATCGGGATCTGGGGGCGTGTCGCGGCGCTCGGCGAGGGGGCGGCGATCGTGCTCGAGGACGATGCGGGACTTTCGGCCGGGTTCGCGGACTATGCCGATCCGGAGATCCCGCGATTGATGCGGCGCCACGCGATCGAGCTGTTGAAGCTTGAGTTCTGGCCCGGCCCGCAACGCTCGCGCCGCTTTCCGCTGGGAACGGCGCTTGGCCCGGCGCCGGGCGGCGCGACGCTCTACCGGCTGCAGAGCGGCTTTCTCGGTTCCTGCGCTTACGTGCTTACCGCCGCCGGCGCGCGGGCGCTGCTGGAACGGTTCCCCGTGCCGCAGGTGCCGGTCGATCACCTTCTCTTCGGCCGCGCGGCGGGGCTGGGGTACGACCTTCTTTGCCCGGGCTTCGTCAATCCCGCGCCGGTCCTGCACGATCTCCAGCGCTTCGACTCGGACATCGCCGGGGAGCGCGGCGATACCCGTCGGACCCTTTCGCGCCGGCTGAAGGACTGGTCCGCCGCCCGTGGCGAGGCGCGCGCGCTCAAGGCAGAGGGGGCGGTGCGGGTCGAGATGCAGTTCGCGGGCGAGGACTGATCCCGTCAGCGCGGCGGCAAGGCCCCGCTGGCGTCGATCCCGGTCGCCATCGCGGCGGCCCGCGCGGCCTCGACCCGCGCCCAGACCGGACTTGCCTGATTGCCCTGGGGCCAGACCCCGGTCAGGGCGAAGCGGAAGCGCGGCGAATGACGCGCGGCATGTTCGATCCGGTCGATGACGGTCTCGCCATGATCGGCGATCAGATCCTCAAGCGGACCGGCGGCCAGCATGATGACCTGCCAGACGGTCTCAGCCCCCGAGAGGGCCTTCTGCACGAAGCTCCAGGTCAGATCGGGATAATTGCGCAACTCGAAGACGCAGAGCGCCGACCAGGGATAGTCGTCCTCGTCCCTCTCCTCGCGATTGTCAGCCAGCCAGAGCGGCACAAGCGCCTCGATACTGCGCACCTCCTCGGGGGCGCCGGCCTCGGCACAAAGAACCGTGACAAGCTCGGGCGGGAAGGCGGTCACACCATCATTTCCTTGGTGGCCGAGAGCTTCAGTTCCGGATGGTCGCGCACGATGCGGTCGATGTCCCATTGCAGGCGTGTGAGATAAACGATGTCGCCGTCGTGGTCATGGGCGATATGACCCTTGTTGGCGTTCACGAATTTCTCGACATCGGCCTTCGGCCCGGTGACCCAGCGGGCCGAGGTGAATTGCGTGGGCTCGAAGCGGACGGGCAGCTGGTATTCCTGCTCGATCCGGCTCGCCAGAACGTCGAACTGCAGGGCGCCGACGACGCCGACGATGAAGCCCGAGCCGATGGAGGGCTTGAACACCTTGGCGGCGCCTTCCTCGGCGAATTGCATCAGTGCCTTTTCGAGGTGCTTGGCCTTGAGGGGATCGCCGGCGCGGACCGTCTGAAGAAGCTCGGGCGCGAAGGACGGGATGCCGGTAAAGCGCAGGGCCTCGCCCTCGGTCAGCGCGTCTCCGATGCGCAGTTGCCCGTGGTTCGGGATGCCGATGATGTCGCCCGCCCAGGCCTCTTCGGCCAGTTCGCGGTCGGCGGCGAGGAAGAGGACGGGGTTGGAGATCGCCATCGGTTTCTTGGACCGGACATGAAGAAGTTTCATGCCGCGTTCGAAATGGCCAGAGGCGAGGCGGACGAAGGCGACGCGGTCGCGGTGCTTGGGGTCCATGTTGGCCTGCACCTTGAAGACGAAGCCGGCGACTTTGGTTTCCTCGGGCGCGATAACGCGCTCGGCGGCGCGCTGGGGCTGGGGTTCCGGCCCAAAGGCGCCGATGCCGGACATCAGCTCCTTGACCCCGAAGGAGTTGATGGCGCTGCCGAACCAGATCGGCGTCATGTGGCCTTCGAGGAAGCTCTGCCGGTCGAAGGCGGGCAACAGCTCCCGCGCCATCTCAAGTTCTTCCCGGAGCCTGGCGAGCTGTTCGGTGGGGATGTGGTCGGCCAGCTTCGGATCGTCCAGCCCCTCGATCTTGATCGATTCCGCGACCCGGTTGCGGTCGGCGCGATCCATCAGTTCCAGCCGGTCGTTCA
>JAGRDU010000044.1 GCA_020446905.1 Paracoccaceae bacterium
GACAACTGCTTCATCGGCGCCCGGTCCGAAGTGGTCGAGGGCTGCATTGTCCGCGAAGGCTCCGTCCTCGGCATGGGCGTCTTCATCGGCCAGTCCACCAAGATCGTCGACCGGGAAACCGGCGCGGTGATGTATGGCGAGGTCCCGGCGGGATCGGTCGTCGTTGCGGGCTCCATGCCCTCGAAGAACGGCATCAACCTTTACTGCGCAGTGATCGTGAAGCGGGTGGATGCGAAGACCCGCTCCAAGACCTCGATCAACGAACTTCTCAGGGACTGACCCATGCTGACCCTTGCGAACGCCCAGGCCATCACCGCCACCGCGCTGGCCCATGGCCGCGCGAACGCGATGAAGCCGCTATGCGTGGTCGTCCTCGACGCCCGCGGCGCCGTCATCGCCGCGCTGACCGAGGACGGCAGCGCCCTTCGCCGCTACGAGATCGCGCATGGCAAGGCGATGGGCGCGGTCTCGTTCGGCCTGCCCTCTCGCACCATCGGCCAGATGGCGATCGACCGGCCGCATTTCTTCGCCGGGGCCGTTCAGGCCGTCGGCGGGCAGGTCGTCCCCGTGCCGGGCGGCGTCCTGATCCGCGACGCTTCTGGCGCGCTACTCGGCGCGGTCGGCGTCTCGGGCGACACCTCCGACAATGACGAGGCCGCCGCCAAGGCGGGCATCGCCGCCGCTGGTCTTGTCGCGGACGCAGGCTGAGCGATGACGGAAAAGCCGGAAAAGCCCAAGCGCGCGCAGCAGGTCTATACCCTTCTGGTCGAGGTCGGCCGGAAAGAGGGCGACGGCCTGCCGAAGAAGGCCACCGGTGCCGCGCTCATGGTCTATGCGACCGGTGTCGATGAGGACGAGGCGGTGCGCGAGACGGTGGCGATCCTGAAGCAGGCCGACATGGCGCCCCTCGACGTCACCGGCTACGGCACCGCCGAGGAACGCGAAGCCCAAGGCCACGAGATCGGGCCAGAGGAACGCGCCCTCATGGATCAGGCGCTGGCCGAGAACGCCGTGATCGTCGCCGAGGTCACGCCCTTCTTCGACTGACGCGCCCCCTTGGACTCGCGGCAATCCGCGCGCATATAGGGGCCAACACAGGATGGGAGGGCAGAGATGCTCGAATTCGGCCAGAAACCCGCCGCGCCCGCCGGGGGCGACCTTGTCCGCGACGTCAGCGAAGCGGAGTTCATGACAGAGGTGATCGAGGCGAGCCGCGAGGTCCCCGTCATCGTCGATTTCTGGGCGCCCTGGTGCGGCCCCTGCAAGACGCTCGGCCCCGCGCTCGAGGCTGCGGTGATCGCGGCCAAGGGCAAGGTTCGCATGGTCAAGGTCAATGTGGACGAAAACCAGATGATCGCAGGGCAGCTGCGCATCCAGTCGATCCCCACCGTCTATGCCTTCTGGCAGGGCAAGCCGGTCGACGCCTTCCAGGGCGCGCTGCCGGGGTCCGAGATCAAGGCCTTCGTCGACAAGCTTTCTGGCCTTGCCGGTGACGGTGGCCTTGGCGAGGCGCTGGATGCGGCCGACCAGATGCTGGCCGAGGGCGCGGCGGTCGATGCCGCCGAGACCTTCGCCGCGATCCTCGGGGAGGAGCCGGACAATGCCCGCGCTTATGCCGGCCTTGTCGCGTCCCATATCGCGATGGGCAATGCCGATCAGGCCGAGGGCCTCCTTGGCGCCGTGCCCGCCGTCATCAGCGCGGCGCCCGAGATCGAGGCCGTGCGCGCGCAGCTGGCGCTGCTGAAACAGGCCGCGAATGCCGGTCCGGTCGCCGACCTTCTCGACCGGGTTCTCGCCAATCCGAACGACCATCAGACCCGCTTCGAACTCGCCCAGGCGCTTCACGCCGCCGGCAAGATCGAGGGTGCGGTCGAGGAACTCCTTGAGATCATCAAGCGCGATGCGTCTTGGAACGAGGGCGCCGCGAAGGCGCAGCTCTTCACCATCTTCGACGCGTTGAAGCCGAATGACCCGATCGCGCTCAAGGGCCGGCGGAGGCTCTCGTCGCTTCTCTTTGCGTGACCCTTTCGCTTTGCGGCCCCGCGAACCCGCGCTAGGATCACCGGCATGAGGATTTCAGGCGACCTGCCGGCGAAGATTCCGCTCTTCCCCCTCCCGGGGGCGCTTCTTCTGCCGCGCGCCCGGCTGCCCCTGCAGATCTTCGAGCCGCGTTACCTCGCCATGCTCGAAGATGTCCTGAAGACCCGCGAACGGCTGATCGGCATGATCCAGCCGCGCCCCGGCCCGGACGGGAGCAAACGCCTCTCCGCCATAGGCTGCGCGGGGCGGGTGACACAGCTCTCCGAGACCGACGACGGGCGCTACATGATCACCCTCACCGGCATCTCGCGGTTCCGCCTCATGCGCGAGGTCTCGGGATTCGCGCCTTACCCCGCCGGAGAGGTCCGTTGGGAAGGCTTCGAGCGGGATCGCGGGCCGGCCGAGGAAGACCCCGGTTTCGACCGCGAGGCGTTCCTGAAACTCCTCCGCCGCTATTTCGAGGCCGAGGAGCTTTCGACCGACTGGGACAGCATGAAGGAGGCCGGCGACGAGATGCTGATAAACTCCCTCGCCATGCTCTGCCCCTTCGACCCCGAGGACAAGCAGGCGCTTCTCGAGGCGCCCTCGCTGGAAACCCGCCGCGAAACTCTTGTAACCCTTATGGAATTCGCCATGCGTTCGGGCGGCGAGGAGGTGGTGCAATGAGCGATGAGGTCAAGCCCGACCGCCGCATGCTCGAGGCGCTGGTCTGCCCCCTGACCCAGGCGCCGCTGTCCTACGACGCCGAGGCGCAGGAACTGATCTCCAAGCCCGCGCGCCTCGCCTACCCGATCCGCGGCGGCATCCCCGTGATGCTCATCGACGAGGCGCGGCGGCTGGAGTGAGTGCCGGTCGAACCGCCGTCAACCGCCCCATGGTAGTAGGACGATGGCGCACACGACCAAGGCGAACCAGACAGTGCTTCTAAGCCGCGTGCCCAGGCCGTCTGCTCCCCTAGCTTTTTGCGGGCGCAATCGGCGCGGCGCCGCAGACTTCGCAAGATCATCAAGATAAGTTCTGTGAAGGAGTTTAAGCGGGTCTTCCATGACTTTGCCCTCTCGGCGTGATGATGGGCCGAGAGTGCCCGTCGGGCAGGCCGGGCGGGCAGTGCATCGCTTGGAGCGCGGCCAATACATTTTGTGGACTGGATCGGGCGATGCGCCGGCGTATGATCGTCAGCCAGGAGGTGGTCGCGATGAACACCAAACCCTATGGCATGATCTGCCCCATCACAAAGGCCTGTGAAATGCTGGAGCCGCGATGGACCATCCCGATCCTGACGGAGCTTTGGTCCGGTTCGACGCGGTTTAACGATCTGCGGCGAGGAATAGGCAATATTTCACCCACGCTCCTGTCGCGGCGCCTCAAGGAACTAGAAGCTTTCGGGCTGGTCGAAAGGATCGAGGACCACGCCACAGGAACAGTCGACTATATCCGCACCCAAAAGGCTATCGAACTTGAACCTGCGCTCAACGCCCTGTCGATCTGGGCGCAGCGCCATATCGAAGCCGAAGCGGCCGTTTGCGACGTCAACCTTTCGGCGCTTATGTGGAAGATGCGTCGATACATTCTCACCGATGAATTGCCGAAAAGACGCCTCGTGATCCGCTTCCACTTCGGTGATGATGTCGAATACGACACCTACTGGGCACTGATCCATCCGGGCGCAGAAACCGAAATCTGCACCGCCATTCCGGGCTATGACATCGACCTCTATGTCGAGACGACAGTACGCTCTTTGAGTGCGATCTTGCTCGCGCGTTCGACGGTTGCGCGGGAAATCGAGGCCGGGCGGCTTTATCTCAGCGGCGATGCCCTTCTGGCCCGCACGATGCAGCGCTGGATAAGTACGACCGATTCGATACCGGATGAGGGCGCGGCGGCGCTGTATCCCGAGGAGAAGGCGATCGGCAACAAGGTCGTGCAGGCATTTCCTCGTCAGGCCATGTCGGGATAGACTTCGCCACCACCGACGCCGCGGTCATTGCCCGGGCTGGCGAACGTGCGGGAAATCCCCCGTCGCGATATAGGCCTCTTCCTCGGCGCTGGACGGGCGGCCGAGCACAGGGTTGCGATGGGGATGTCGTCCGAAGCGCTCGACGACCGAGGTCACTCTTGCGTGCTGGCCCAGAAGCACCTCGCGCGATCCCGCGATCGTATCGGGAAGCCGGGCCGCGATATCCTCGACGATTGGGACGAGCATGCGCATCCTCTCAAGGTGATCGGGGCCTTCGCAATGCGAGATCGCGATGACGTAGAACATCTGCTCCCGGGGGGCGAGCGGTGCAAAATGGCCGTTCGCGAGCCCGTCGAGAGCCAGGCGGGTCGCCTTGATGTCCTGTGCGAAGGCGGCCGGGGTGTCGCGCCAGAGCGAGCGCGGAAACTGGTCCAGCGCAATGAGTAGCGCGAGCCTGCCGCGCGGCGTCTCTGCCCAATGGTCAAGAAGTCCCGTTGCGGCGGCCAGCGTCAGGCCCGCGAAGTCATGGATGATCCGCGCGTCCATGCCGCCCTGCATCCGCTCGGTCCAGAAGGCACGGTGCAGGACCGGGTCCGTCTCATGGGCGCTGTCCGGGAACCAGAGGTCGAGCACGGTTTGAGGGTCGTGGATTTTCGCCATCATCGTTTGCCCATGGTCGCGTCAGGAAAGGATAGCAGGTCGGCCCGATGCTGTCAGCGCACGGCGGCTGTGCGCCCTGTCGTCGTAGGGGCCCCTAAAGCGCCACGCCCCTCAGAAGTTTCGGCGGCGTTCCGGCGATGCCGGCGGCCTGACGGATGAACCCGCGTCTCAGTCCCGGCAGCGCGCCGACGATCCCCATGCCGATGTCGCGCGCCGTGCGGAGGATCGGATTGTCGTTGGAAAACAGCTTGTTGACCGCGTCCATCCCCAGCGCGAGCGCGGTCGCATCGAACCGCCGCCAGCTCTGATACCGCTCCAGAACGTCCACTGCGCCGATGTCCTCGCCGCGCCGCGCGGCCTCGACCAGCACCTCGGCCAGCGCGCCCACGTCGCGGAACCCGAGGTTCAGGCCCTGCCCGGCGATGGGATGGACCCCATGCGCGGCATCACCGACCAGCGCCACGCGCGGGGCCACATAGGCATTCGCCAAAGTCAGGTTCAGGGGATAGCTGAACCGCTTGCCCGCCAGCGCGATCTTTCCCAGGAAATCGCCGAACCGGGGGCGCAGCACCTCGAGGAAATCGTCGTCGTCCAGCGCCGCGATCGCCTTCGCCTGCGCCTCGGTCTCGCTCCAGACGATGGAGGACCGGTTGCCGGTCAGGGGCAGGATCGCCAGGGGACCCGAGGGCATGAAGAACTGATGCGCGACGCCGCAGTGCGCCCGCTCATGCGCCACCGCGCAAACCAGCGCCGTCTGGCCGTAGCCCCAACCGGTGCGGGTGATGCCCGCGCGCTGGGCGGTGCCCGACTGCCGACCGTCACAGCCCGCCAGAACCCGGCCGGTCAGGTGCCGGCCGTCCGACAGGGTCACGGCGATCCCCGCCGGGCCCGCCTCCTGCGCGATGACTGTCGTACTGGGCAGATGCGTGATCCCCGGCGCGGCCTGCATCGCGGTCAGAAAGGCCGTGTAAAGGTGGCGGTCCTCGACCATGAAGCCCATCGGGCCTTCCTCGATTTCCGCCGCCTCGAAATGCAGCCAGAAGGGCGAGGGGCCTTCGCCCGCCCGTCCGTCAGTGGTCTTGATCTCGACCATCGGCTGGGCCTTGTCCGCGACCCGGTCCCAGACCCCGATGGCGGTCAGCAGGCGCTTCGACGCGATGGCGAGCGCATAGGCCCGCCCGTCGAAATCAGCCTCGGCCCGCGCCGAGGCGGGCTGCGCGTCGATCACAGCGACGGTGAGGCCTGCCCGCACCAGCGCAAGCGCCAAAGCCGGGCCGTTCAGCCCGCCGCCGGTGATGATCACATCCGCATCGTACTCCATGTCCCCACTATCCGCGCCGGCCCGAATTTGTCCATGCGCGACGGCGCCGCATCCCGTGCTTTGGCAACCAGCCCGTACGGGTTAGCATGGTGGCGCGCAATGAGGAGGGCAGGGAACATGATCACCGACCCGGGCGACTATTTCGCGAAGGGATGCGGCCGCTGCGACCGCTTTGCCACGCCCGAATGCTCCACGCGCCGCTGGGCCGCCGGCCTTGCCGCGCTGCGCCGCATCTGCCTGGAGGCGGGGCTGACCGAGACGGCGAAATGGGGCCATCCCTGCTACATGCACGGCGGTCGCAACATCGCCCTCATCGGGGCGTTCCGGGACGACTTCCGCCTGACCTTCTTTGAACCTGCGTTGATGACGGACCCCGAGGGGGTGCTGGAAAAGCAGGGTCCGAACGCCCGCCACGCCGGAACGCTGCGCTTCACCGCCAATGATACGCCGGGCGCGCGCGAGCGCCTCATACGCGCCTATCTGGAGGAGGCGATGTCCCATGCCGCGGCCGGCCTCAAGGCACCGAAGGAGCCGGCGGAATTCGACCTGCCCGAGGAACTGACCGAGGCGCTGGACAGCGACGCCGAGCTGGCCGAGGCGTTTCATGCGCTGACCCCGGGCCGCCAGCGCAGCTACGCGATCAACCTCGCCTCGGCGAAGTCGCCCGAAACCCGGTACCGCCGCATCGCCGGCTTTCGCGGCAAGATCTTCGCGGGCAAGGGCGCGAGCGAACGCTAGCCGCGCTTTCCAAGGCGCGGGCAGGGCGCTACCGTCGGCCCGAACGAACGGAGGCAGGCATGACAGAGTGGCGGCAGACGAGCGCGGGCGAACTTGGCCGCGCGATCGGGCGGGGCGAGATCGACCCGAGAGACCTCACGGCCGCCTTTCTCGATGCCATCCGCGCCCACCCGATGCAGTACCGGATCTATGCCCGCCTGACAGAAAGCCGCGCGCTGGCCGAGGCCGAGGCCGCCGCGCGCCGCGCGCAAGCGGGGCAGCGGATCTCGCCGCTCGACGGGGTGCCGGTCTCGTGGAAGGACCTCTTCGACAGCGCCGGCACCGCGACCGAAGCGGGATCGAAGCTGCTTGAGGGGCGCGTCCCGACGCGCGACGCCGATGTCCTGAGGAATGCCACCGCCCAGGGCCTCGTCTGCCTCGGCAAGACCCACATGACGGAGCTTGCCTTTTCGGGCCTCGGCCTCAACCCGATGACCGCGACACCGCCCAATATCCACGACGGGACCCGCGTCCCCGGCGGATCGTCCTCGGGCGCCGCCGCCTCGGTCGCCTTCGGCCTCGCACCTGCCAGTGTCGGCTCCGACACCGGTGGCTCGGTGCGCATCCCCTCGGCCTGGAACGATCTCGTCGGGCTCAAGACGACCTCGGGCCGCCTGCCGCTGACCGGCGTCGTTCCCCTTGCCGAAAGCTTCGACACCGTCGGCCCGCTTTGCCGCACGGTCGAGGATTGCGCGCTGATGCTCGCCGCGCTGGAAGGCGGCAAGCCGGCTGACCTTGCGGGCGCGACGCTGAAGAACGCGCGCTTCCTCGTCCTCGAGACCACCGCCTTCGACGACATCCGGCCCGAGCCTCTGGCCGGATTTACCCATGCGCTGGAACGGTTTGAGAGCGCGGGCGCCCGGATCGAGCGGGGCAGCGCCCCCGAGGTCGCCGAGGCCATGGCGCTCGCCGGCATCCTCTTCACCGCCGAGGCCTACGGCACCTGGGAAACGACCATCGAGGCGCGGCCCGAGGCGATGTTTCCCCCGGTGCGCGAACGGTTCCGCTCGGGCGGAAGCCATCGCGCGGCCGACTATGTCGCGGCCTGGCGGCGCCTCCGCGCGATCCGCGCGACCTGGGCAGAGCGCACGGCTACCTATGACGCCGTCCTTGTCCCCACGGCACCCAGCCTTCCGCCGATTGCGGAGAGGCTCCTCTCGGACGCCGACTATTTCGTGACCGAGAACCTCCTTGCGCTGCGCAATACCCGTATCGGCAACCTCATGGGTGTCCCGGCGCTGACATTGCCGACCGGCCTGCCGATGACGGGGGTTTCACTCATGGGGCGCCCCATGGCCGAGGAGCGCCTGCTGCGCCTCGGCGCCGCAGGCGAGGTGGCGCTCGCCTGAGGGCGGAAAAGCCACAATTTCCGCCCACCATCCCCCGGAATGCGCTCGTTTTTCTGGACCCGGCGCGCGCGCCTCGCTAGATTGGCGCGGAACGGGGCGAGATGATCCCGGCAACCGAGGCAGTCATGACGTTTCCCGAGCGGTTTTCGAACCTTCCGGAATATGCTTTCCCGCGTCTGCGGTCGCTTCTTGACGCCCATGCCCCGGGCGGCGAGCCCATTGCCATGACGATCGGCGAGCCGCGCCATGCGATCCCCGATTTCGTCGGTCCGATCCTTCAAAAATATCTGCCGGATTTCGGGAAATATCCGCCGAACGAGGGTTCGCCCGAGCTTCTCGCCGCCATCGCCGGCTGGATCCGCCTGCGATACGGCGCCGACCTCGGGCCCGAGCGCCTGATGGCGCTGAACGGCACGCGCGAAGGGCTTTTCGACGCCTGCCTCGCGCTCTGCCCCGAGGTGAAGAACGGCGAGCAGCCCGCCGTCCTGATGCCGAACCCGTTCTACCAGCCCTATGCGGCGGCCGCGCTTGCCGTCGGGGCAGAACCCGTCTTCGTGCCGGCCGGGCCGGAGACCGGCTTTTTGCCGGACTACGAGGGGCTGGACCCCGCGCTTCTCGACCGGGTCGGTGTCGCCTATGTCTGCTCGCCTGCCAACCCGCAGGGGGCCGTGGCGTCCTACGACTATCTGGCCGGGCTGATCCGGCTGGCCGAAAAGCACGACTTCGTCCTGCTCTCGGACGAATGCTATTCCGAGATCTGGCGCGACCATGCGCCGGTCGGGGCGCTTCAGGTCGCGGACGAGATCGGCGCGGACCCCGAGCGGGTCTTGGTGATGAACTCGCTCTCCAAGCGCTCGAACCTTGCCGGGCTCCGTTCGGGTTTCGTCGCCGGCGGGAAGGAGGCGATCCGCCGCTTCCGGCAGCTTCGCGCCTATGGCGGCGCGCCCTTGCCACTACCGGTGCAGCAGGTCTCGGCCAAGGCCTGGAGCGACGAGGCGCATGTCGAGGCGAACCGTGCCCTTTATCACGAGAAATTCCGCGCTGCCGACAAGGTCTTTGCCGGTCTTCAGGGCTATCAGGCGCCCGAGGGCGGTTTTTTCCTGTGGCTTCCCGTCGTCGACGGCGAGGCAGCGGCATTGAAGCTTTGGCGCGAGACGGGGGTGCGTGTGCTTCCCGGCGCCTATCTTGCCCGCGAGGTCGCGGGACATAATCCGGGGAAGGGCTATATTCGCGTCGCGATGGTGGCCCCCAAAGAAGAAATGCAGCGCGGGCTTATTCTGCTTCGCGACTGCCTCTACGGTTGAGGACGAGGAACATGGCATCTTACCAGGCGCGCCAGCGCGATCCGCTGCTGGATCAGAACATCCAGGCTGCGCTCGAGCGGCGCGGCAAGGAACTGATCGGCGTGGTGCTCTGCGCGCTTGCCGTGATGACGGCGATGCTGCTGGCCAGCTATTCGCCCGACGATCCCTCGTGGCTCGCCGCGACCGATGCGCCGGCGCAGAACCTTCTCGGCCGGATGGGCGCCGCCATTGCCTCGCCGCTTTTCGTGATCGCGGGCTATGGCGCCTGGATGATCGCAGTGATTTTCGCCGCCTGGGGCGCGCGCTTCATCACCCATCGCGGTGCCGACCGCGCCCTGTCGCGCACCATCTTCGCGCCGATCGCGGTCGCGCTGATGTCGGTCTATGCCTCCACCCATGTGGCTGGCCCGGACTGGGCGCACAGCTTCGGTCTTGGCGGACTTTTCGGCGACACGGTGCTTGGCGCGCTTCTCGAAGCCTCGCCGGTGTCGGCGACCTTCGGGCTCAAGATCATGGCGCTTCTGGTCGGGATCGCCGCCATTGCCATGGCGCTCTTCGTGCTCGGCTTCGACCGGGCCGAGCTGCGCACCGTCGGGCGCTTCCTTCTCGTGGGCACGGTCGTCGCCTATGACCGGCTGATGACCCTTCTCGGCCGGGGCGCCGCGGCGTCGGTCCGGGGCGCCCAGGGCCTGCAGGAACGCCGCCGCGAGGCCGCGCTGTCGCGCGCCGAAGAGGCCGCGGCGATGCAGGAAATGCAGCTGGCCGAGGCCGGGTCCCCGCGCCGGGCCGCTCAGGTCCTGCGCGCCGACGCCAGGTATCAGAGCGAGGAACCGCCGGTCGCGCCGCAGCGCATCCGCCGCGGCATCCTCTCGCGCGTCAAGAACATCGCGCTTGGCGGCATGGCCGAGCCCGCCTTCGGCTACGAGCACGACCCCGAGCCCGAGCTGATCGAGCCGCACCTCTCGCGCCGCGCCGAGGCCATGGCCGCGCCGACCGAAGAGCGCATCCGCTCGCGCATCGCCGATGCCGTGCGCGCCCGCGGCACCGCCGCTCCGGCTGATCCGCGTGTGAGGGTCGAGCCGCCGCTGACCTCCGGCGTCACCGAAACCGCCGCGCATCTCGCCACCGGGGCCGCCGCCGCCGCCGCGCGCACCGTCCCGCCGCTGCCGAAGTCCCTCAAGGCCGGGGCCGATGCCGCCCTGACCGCCGAGCCGCTCTTCGATACCGAGGACGAGGATTTCAACGCCTTCGCCGATCTCGGCGACGACCTTCCCGCGGCCACCTCCCAGCCCCAGCGCCTGCGCGTCCAGCATTCGGCCAAGAAATCCGCCGCCCCCTCGAAACAGGCGCTGGCCGAGGCGCAGCCCAGCCTCAACTTCGGCGATCCCTCGGCCTCCTACGAGCTTCCGCCCCTCAACCTCCTCGCCAACCCCGGCTCGGTCCAGCGCCGCCCCCTCTCCGACGAGGCGCTCGAGGAAAACGCAAGGATGCTCGAAAGCGTCCTCGACGATTACGGCGTGAAGGGCGAGATCGTGTCGGTCCGCCCCGGCCCCGTCGTCACCATGTACGAACTCGAACCCGCGCCCGGCCTCAAGGCCTCCCGCGTCATCGGCCTTGCCGACGACATCGCCCGCTCCATGTCCGCCCTCTCGGCCCGCGTCTCCACCGTGCCCGGCCGCACCGTCATCGGTATCGAACTCCCGAACGCCTTCCGCGAGAAGGTCGTCCTGCGCGAGATTCTCTCCGCCCGCGACTACGGCGACAGCTCCATGCGCCTCCCCCTCGCCCTCGGCAAGGACATCGCCGGCGAGCCGATCATCGCCAACCTCGCCAAGATGCCCCACCTTCTCATCGCCGGCACCACCGGCTCGGGCAAGTCCGTCGCCATCAACACGATGATCCTCTCGCTCCTCTACAAGCTCACGCCCGAGGAATGCCGGCTCATCATGATCGACCCCAAGATGCTGGAACTTTCCGTCTACGACGGCATCCCGCATCTTCTCTCCCCCGTCGTCACCGACCCCCGACCCCAAGAAGGCCGTCGTCGCCCTCAAATGGACCGTGGGCGAGATGGAAGAGCGCTACCGCAAGATGTCCAAGATGAACGTCCGCAACATCGAGGGCTACAACGGCCGCGTCCGCGAGGCGCTGGCCAAGGGCGAAATGTTCAAGCGCACCGTCCAGACCGGCTTTGACGAGGAAACCGGCGATCCGGTGTTCGAGACGGAGGAAATCCAGCCCGTCGCCCTTCCCTACATC
>JAGRDU010000206.1 GCA_020446905.1 Paracoccaceae bacterium
GCCTATTTCCATACCGGCGGCACGACCGGGATGCCGAAGGTCGCGCAGCACAAGTATTCCGGCATGATCTACAACGGCTGGCTCGGCGGGCGGCTTCTGTTCGACGAGACCGACGTGTTGATCTGCCCCTTGCCGCTGTTCCACGTCTTCGCCGCCTATCCGGTGCTGATGTCGGTCATCGCTTCGGGTGCGCATGTCGTGATGCCGACACCCGCCGGCTATCGCGGCGAGGGCGTTTTCGACAACTTCTGGAAGCTGATCGAACGCTGGCAGGTCACTTTCCTCATCACCGTGCCGACCGCCATCGCCGCGCTGATGCAGCGGCCCGTGAATGCCGATGTCTCCTCGCTCAAGATCGCCATCTCGGGGTCTGCCCCTTTGCCGCTTGAGCTTTTCAACCGGTTCGAGAAGGCGACCGGCGTGCAGATCGCCGAGGGCTACGGGCTGACCGAGGCGACCTGCCTTGTCTCGTGCAACCCGGTGGACGGCAAGAAGAAGGTCGGCTCGGTCGGCGTGCCCTTGCCCTACAGCCATGTCCGCATCCTGCACACCGATGGCGAGGGCGCGGTGAAGAAGGAATGCGGTGTCGACGAGGTGGGCGAAATCTGCGTCTCGAACCCCGGCGTCTTCGAAGGGTCGACCTATACCGAGGTCGACAAGAACCACAGGCTTTTCGCCGAGGGGCGCTATCTCAGGACCGGCGATCTTGGCCGGATCGACGCGGACGGCTATCTCTGGATCACCGGACGGGCCAAGGACCTCATCATCCGCGGCGGGCACAACATCGACCCCGCCGAGATCGAGGAGGCGCTGATGGCGCATCCGGCGATTGCCTTCGTGGGCGCCATCGGTCAGCCGGACGCCTTCGCGGGCGAGTTGCCCTGCGCCTATGTGGAGCTTGTCGCCGGCGCCTCGGTCACGCCCGAGGAACTGCTCGACTTCGCGCGCACCCACATTCACGAACGGGCCGCCGTGCCGAAACACATCGAGATCCTGTCCGAGCTGCCGAAGACCGCCGTCGGCAAGATCTTCAAGCCCGACCTCAGGAAGCTGGCGATCAGGCGCGTCTATGACGAGGTGCTGGCCGATGGAGGCTTTGCTGCCCGCGTCCATGATGTCGTGGACGACAAGAAGCGCGGCCTCGTTGCACGCCTCGAACGGACGGGTGAAATCGATGGCGCGGCGCTCGGCCAAAAGCTGGGCGAGTTCACCCGGCCCTGGGAATGGGTCCAATAGGTCGCATCGACGGCGCCTGCCGGCTCCTCCATGATGGCCGGCAGCAACAGGAGCGCTGTCATGGCCCGGCCTTTCAGCTATCGGGACGATCCCGATGTGCCCGCGTTTGACGACAGCGCCCCGGTGGCCTTCATGGACGGCGACTGCGCCCTGTGCAGTTTCGGTGCACGGATGATCGACCGCCTCGACCGGAGCGGCGAGATCCGGATCTGCCCGGTCGCGACGCCGCTTGGCCGCGCGATGCTGCGGCACTACGGGCTTGATCCGGACGACCCGGAAAGCTGGCTCTTCCTCGACGGCGGGCGGGTCCGGTGCGATTTCGATGCGATGGCGCATGTCGGGCTCCGGTCGGGCGGCTGGGGGCGCCTTCTGGGGCTTCTGCGCTTGATCCCGCGGCCGCTGCGCGACGGGCTTTACCGCCGCATCGCACGGAGCCGCTATGCGCTTTTCGGGCGCTCCGACCTTTGCGCCCTGGCGGGGCCGCGGCTGCGTGCCCGCCTCATGACATGAAGATCGCCGTCCTTGGCGGCACAGGCGTTTTCGGAAGCCGCATTGCCGAACTCCTCGTCCGCGACGGACATGAGGTGACGGTCGCCGCCCGCGATCTGGACCGCGCCGAGGCGCTGGCGGCGAAGATCGGGGCACGGGCGGCGCGGCTTGACCTCAGGGGCGATCTTGGCCCGCTCTGGCAACTGGATCCCGGGGCGGTCGTCGATGCCGCCGGGCCGTTTCACGCCTACGGGGACGATCCCTGGCGCCTTGCCCGCGCCTGCATCGACCGGCGCATCGCCTATCTGGACCTGTCGGACGAGGCGGCCTTTTGCGAGGGGATCGCCGGGCTGGACGTGGCCGCAAGGGAGGCCGGCGTCTTTGCCTTGTCCGGTGTCTCTTCGGTGCCCGCGCTGTCCTCGGCCGTGGTGGCGGACCTTGCCGCCGGCATGGAGGAGATCGAGGAGATCGACACCGCGATCCTGCCCGGCAATCGCGCCCCGCGCGGACGGTCCGTCATCAGCGCGATCCTCGCCCGGACCGGCGTGACCTTCCGCATGCGGGAAGGAGGTGCCTGGGTGCCAAGGCGCGGCTGGAGCGCGCCGAAGTCCTATACGCTCGCGCCCGGGCTGCGGCGGCGGGGCTATCTGATCGAGGTGCCCGACACGCGCCTCTTCCCGGCGCGGTTCGGCGCGCGCTCGGTCAGTTTCCGCGCCGGGCTTGAACTTCTTCCGATGAACCTCGGGCTTGCCGCCCTCTCCCGGGTGAGGGGCGCGACGGGGTGGACGCCCGGCGCCAGGTTCGGCGCGCTGGTCCGCGGGGCGGCGCTGCTGCTCTGGCCCTTCGGGACGGCGCGGGGCGGCATGGTGGTGCGGATCGCCGGGCGGCGCGGCGGCGCGCTATGCCGGGCGGAATGGCGGCTTCTGGCCGAGGCGGGCGAGGGTCCCTTTATCCCGGCCGTCGCGGCCCGCGCGATCCTGCGCGCGCCGGACCGCATCGCTCCGGGCGCGCGCGCCGCGTTGGCCGAACTGCCGCTGGAGGCGTTCGAGGCCGCGATGGCGGACCTGCGGGTGACGTTCGCCCGTCTCGAGGTCCCGGCGGCATCGGTCGTGGCGGGCCATCTCGGGCCCGCCGGTGCTTCCCTGCCGCCCGCGGTGCGGGCAACGCATGACTGGGCGGGATCGCTGCGCCTTGAGGGGAGGGCCGATGTCATGCGCGGGCGGGGCCCCGTTGCCGCGATCGCGGCCTTTCTCTTCGGCTTTCCGCCCGGGGCCCACGCGGTCCCGTTGACCGTGACCAAGCGGGCCACGGACACGGGCGAGGTCTGGGAGCGGGATTTCGGCGGGCGCATCTTCCGCTCGCATCTCGCGCGGGCGGGGGAGGGTATCACCGAACGCTTCGGCCCCTTTACCTTCAGCCTCGGCCTCGAGGTCCGGGACGGCGCGCTGCGGTTTCCGGTGATCGCCGGGCGGTTCGGCCCGCTGCCGCTGCCGCGTGCCCTCCTGCCGGTCAGCATCGCGGCCGAGACGGCGGATGCGCGGGGCCGGTTCCGATTCGATGTCGACCTTCGGGCGCCGCTCGGCCTCGGCCGGATCGTGCGATATACCGGCTGGCTCACCCCGGTTGCGGAGGAACCGGCCCTGCCGCCGGTGGCGGAGGGCCGCCTCGGACAGGAAGACCTCCGCCGGGGCGGCCGGTTGCGACAGAACCTGTCGCGGAAAGACGCGGAAATCGGACCGGAGCATTGAAATCTGGAGCCAAGGCCGCTTCACTGGAGCGGCAAGGGAGAGAACGATGCGCTATTCCGGCCTCAGGGTCCTCCGCGAAGGGCTGTCCGGCAACACCGGCTGGCGGCCGGCCTGGCGCGACCCGGCGCCGAAGGAGGAATATGAGGTCCTCATCATCGGCGGGGGCGGGCATGGGCTTTCGACGGCCTATTACCTCGCGAAGAACCACGGCATCACCAATATCGCGGTGCTGGAAAAGGGGTATCTCGGCGGCGGCAATGTCGGGCGGAATACGACCATCGTGCGCGCCAACTACTTCCTGCCGGGCAATTCCGAATTCTACTCCCACTCGCTGAAACTGTGGGAGGGGCTGGAGCTTGATCTGAACTACAACGTGATGCATTCGCAGCGCGGCATCCTCAACCTCTTCCATT
>JAGRDU010000207.1 GCA_020446905.1 Paracoccaceae bacterium
CCTCGACATAGATCCGCACCATCCCTGCATCGGTCGGCCCGATCTGCAGGTTGGCAGCGATGTCGCTTTCCGTGTTGATGCCCATGGCGGCCTCCGTCGTCCCCTTCTGCCTCGCTAGCGCGGCGGGCGGGTGCGGGCAAGGCGGATCGTCGATTGCCCGCGCCCTGACCCGCAGTGCGGCGCCATCCCGGGGAATTCGCGCGCCGCCCAAATCAAGGTCACCCGCGCCCGGTTTTCAGGGGAGAGCGCCGGTTTGACGGGCAGCATGTTGCCTCCTGGCACCGCCCTTCGGAAGGAAAGTGCCGACGGCGCCGGATATCGCAACAAAAGCCTTTCAATTCAAATGCAATATCCCCTTAACCTGTGCGGGAAGGGGGGTTGGATGGCAGTCGGCGGACGTGTTCGCCGTTCTCGCAGCTATTGCGATGCCAGAGACGAAGGTGGGCAGATGTTCAGATTGTTGCGCAATTACAAACTTTTCGAGCTCGACACTCCGACCCGCCAGCCGCTTCCTCCAACCCCGCCCAGCGAGGCCCAGAAGGTCAGTTTCGCCCGTCGCAGGATGGCGCCCCTCGTCGGGGTCTCGGTCTTCGGCTTTTCCTGCGTGACGCTCAGCACGTGGCGCCTCGTCGATGAGAATATCTGGCTTCTGCCGCTTACGCTGCTGCTCGTCTACACGGTCGTCTACTTCGTCATCTCGCAGGCGATCTACTTTGTCTCGTCCGACTTCAGCCTGCGGCAGCACAACCACCTTGTCGCGACGTGGTGGCCGCGCACCTATCCCAGTGTCGATATCTTCCTGCCGACCTGCGGCGAGCCGCTCGACGTGCTCGACAACACCTGGTGCGGCGTGCGCGCGATCCAGCGCCGTTACCCCGGGCCGGTCAAGGTCTATTGCCTCGATGATGCCGACAGCCCTGAGGTGCGGCGCCTCGCCACCAAGTTCGGCTTCGATTACCTCGTCCGCCCCAATCGCGGCTGGTTCAAGAAGGCCGGCAACCTGCGCCACGCATTCGAACGCACCGCGGGTGACTTCTTCGCGATCTTCGACGCCGATTTCCGCCCGAGGGGCGACTTCCTCGACGAACTGCTGCCCTATTTCTACGAAAATGATCACGTCGGGATCGTCCAGTCGCCGCAATACTTCGATGTCCTGCCCGAGATGGGCTGGATCGAACGCGGCGCCGGCGCGGTGCAGGAGCTTTTCTACCGCGCCGTTCAGGTGTCGCGGCAGGCCAGTGACGGCGCGATCTGCGTCGGATCGAACGCGATTTACCGCCGCGCCGCGCTGAACGATATCGGCGGCACTGCCCTGATCGAACATTCCGAGGACGTCCATACCGGCTTCAACCTGCGCATGAAGGACTGGCATCTGAAATACGTGCCGGTCGTCCTCGCCAAGGGGCTTTGCCCGGGCGATCTGGAATCCTTCTTCAAGCAGCAGTACCGCTGGTGCATGGGCTCGATGAGCCTTCTGACCTCGGCCAAGTTCTGGAAGACGCGCCTGCCGCTGATGACGCGGCTCTGCTATCTTTCGGGCTTCATGTACTATGTCCACACCGCAATCTATGCGGTCGCGATGCCCGTGGTCCCGCTGGTGATGCTCTATGCCATCCCCGAGCAGATCGCGCTGTCGAACTACCTTCTGATCCTGCCGTCCGCGCTTTACATGCATGTCGTCTTTCCCCTCTGGCACCGCGCGCAATACGGGATCGAGGCGGCATCGGTGCGGACCGTCTACGGCTGGGCGCATCTTGCGGCGCTGATCGACAAGATCCGCGCCTCGGCGATGGAATGGCACCCGACCGGGGCGGTGCGGACCGGGCGCAACACGCGCTACATCTGGTTCCGCTCGGGTGTCGTGCTCTTCAATCTCGTGCCCGCGATCCTCTGGGTTGCCGGGGCGCTGGGCCACATGGCCGGATCGGACCGGCCGTCGGATTTCGTGCCGATCCTGCTTCTCGGGATCTACTACTTCTTCGTCGTCCTCAAGGTCGTCGCCTACCGCGATCTGCGCAAGCCCGAGCGCGATGGAACGCCGGCACCGGCGCCGCTGCCGACGCTGATCCTTGAGAAGCCGACCTTCGTCGGGACAGGGACCCCGGGACTGGCTGCGGAGTGATCCAGAGCAGAAGTGCCCGGCTCAGCGGGCCGGCGCCGCGGCGAGCGCCTCGCGCACGGCATAATACGCCGGCTTGCGCCCAAGCTCGCGGTCGAAGAGCGCAGGGCGCTGGCGCTTCCCGTCGCTGCGCCGTTCCGCCCCGCCATCGGCAATCCAGTTCGCGCTGTCGGCGATGCCCCAGAAGACAACGCGCCGCACCGCCCGCACCTCGAGCGCGGGACCGAGGTAGTCGGCATAGATCTGCGCCACTTCCGTATCGCGCAGCCGGTAGTCGGCGCTGAGCCGCGCATCGTTCACGTCGAGCTCGGAAAGGTAGATCACAAGACCCAGATCCTCGACCCGCCGCAGGAAATCGCGCATCGCCGCAGCGTCTGGCCGGTCCCGCGAGACAAGGTGCCCCTGCACGCCAAGTGCGTCCAGCGGCGCCCCGCGCGCCTTCAATGCGGCGAGGATCGCAAGCACATGCTCGCGCTTTGTCCCGCAGGCACCACATTCGAGGTCGTTCTCGTTGATCGCGAGCGCCACCTCCGGCGCGGTCTCGCGTGCGCGCCACAGGAGCCGCTCGACGAAGTCGAGGCCGAAGCGGTCGATCTCGGGGTCAGGACGTAGCTGGCCGCCGTAGCCCGCGATCTCGTTGAAGACGTCCCATGATCCCGCGGCCGGAAAACGCTTCAGAATTCGCTCCAGGACAGTGCCGTAGAGCGCGACCGTCTCGGCAAGCCCCTTGCCGCGGCTCGCCGCGACCGCCCAGCCGAGCGGCTGCTTGTGCCAGTAGAGCGTATGGCCATGCACCGAAAGGCCGCGCTGCGCCGCGAAGTCGAAGATCGCCGACGCCTCGTCGAAGGTAAAGCGCCCTTCGGCCGGCGCAAGGCGCGGCGGCTTCAGCGCGTTTTCGGGCGTGACCAGCGTGCACTCGGTCGCGATCATGTCGGCAAGCGCGCCGGCGTCGGCGCCGCGGATCGCCGAGCCGACTTCGATGCCGGCGCGGCGACCGGCCTCGGCCAGCGTTTCGGGCGGCGTCCCGGCTGCCGCGGGTCCGATCATCGCAGCCGCGCCGAGCGCTGCAAGCCCGCCCAGCGCGACCTCTCGGCGTGATGGTCCGCCGGCCCCGCTCTGCGTTCGTCGCGCGTCCATCCCGTTCCTCAACCCTGGCTTCTCCCGCGGGCGTTCCGGGGCGGGCAGTCCAGCCGGCCGAGCCGCCGCAAGCGCGCCGACACTTACCGCCGGGGGCCCCGGGCCGCAAGGCACGCCCCCTCGATCTGCCCTTGCAATCGAAGGCCCCCGGGGCTAAATGGCGCCCCAAGTGCCGCCTTAGCTCAGTTGGTTAGAGCACCAGATTGTGGATCTGGGGGTCCCCCGTTCGAGCCGGGGAGGCGGTACCATGAAACCCATACATTGCAAGTGCTTGCGGGGTAGCGACATGCTTCGCGACATGTCCGCCGCACCCTTCATGGCCGGAGGATAGCGGCCAGCGATTCACCCCGCGGGAACGAAATCGCCCGCGCCGCTGCCGGCACGGTGGGCTTGTCGGTCCCTACAGAAAGGATGACCTCCGCTGGCTGGTCCCTATGGTTCGGTGTCTTTCGGCGACCTCAAGGGCGTGCAGTCGGCTCGCCCGTGCCTTCACCCATGGCGCAAGTGGACTTGGCACCTGCGACAACCACGCGGGCGGCCGCTATCCCAAGACCGCCTCGCACCGTCTCGATTTGCGGAAGTCGGTGGCTGCCGTTCCTGAATACGTATCGAACCATGTGCGTTGCGCCTAAGCCAGATTTCAGACGCTTGCTTGAAGATATCCGAGAACTTCAGATCGCTGCCTGATGGCATGTCGACCACCGTTTAGTGGATGGTTGACGTCCGTGTCGAATCAAGTGTAGAGTGACCGCTAAACAAGAAACGGAGACAGGAGCCATGACCAGCGGGAGGGAGAAGTTCGGGGCGTTTATTCGCCGTGAGCGTGAGGCGCGGGAGATCGGCTTGCGCGAGATGGCCAAGAAGATCGGAGTGAGCCCGACCTATATGTCGAAGGTGGAGCGCGACGAGTTCACGCCGCCGACTGAGGACAAGGTTCGGTCGATCGCGCAGATTCTAGAATGCGATCCGGACGAATTGCTGGCGATGGCGGGGCGCGTGCCCTCCGACCTCGCCGACATCATCAAGCGGCATCCCGTCGAAATGTCGGCGCTGCTGCGAACCGCCAACGGCCTGAGCGCCGAGGACCTGGCCCGGCTATCGCGGGAGGCAGGGAAGGCCAAGGGTAAGTGAAGCCAACGGGGCACGGCCCCTCTGATGCAGATGAAGGATGACTGATGAGCCGATTTGTTCCCTATCTTGCCGAAGAGGCCATCGAGCGCGACGCCGCTTCCCTGATCGGCGAGTATGAGCGCGCTCGGTGTGTGACGATCGTGCCGCCCATCCCCGTTGAGGACATCGTGGAAAAGTACCTCAAGCTGCGGATCGAGTTTGACGACATGCACGCGCGCCACAGTGTTCCACGCCCTCCGAACGGCCAGCCCGACATCCTTGGCGCGATCTACGGCGACGGCAGCATATTCATCGACGAAAGCCTCGATCCTGAAGAGAACCCCTCGCGGGAGGGCCGCTATCGTTTCACCCTTGCCCACGAGGGCGGCGGGCACTGGCGACTGCACCAGCACCTGATCGTGCAGGATACGGCGCAGACGTCCTTCCTGGATGCCGCGAGCGAACCCAAGTTCATCTGCCGGTCGAGCGAGGCAAAGGAGCGGGTGGAATGGCAGGCCGATTTCTATGCCTCTTGTCTGCTGATGCCGCGGAAGATGGTCTTTGCCGCATGGGACGAGTTCTTTCCTGACCGGAAGCAGCGGGTCCTCCAACCGGAAACGCCAGTGGCGCACTCCTTCGTCGAGATTCCGCGCATCCATGCTTCCGTTGGCGATTTCGACATTTCTGAAACAGAAGACGAGGCGCTGGAACGGTTCTGCAAGCCGCTGGCCGAGCGTTTCGTCGTTTCCCCAATCGCCATGCGTATCCGGCTGGAAAAGCTTGGCTTGCTTCATCGTATGGTGCCGCTCCAGCGGCTTCTGTCCGGCAGGTAATCCGGCCCCTTTTTTTTGGGAGACTGTAAAGTGTCAAGTGGACAGGCGAAATACGGCGCAGCGGCGCGGGAGGACGGGTTCGAGACCCGAGACTTCTATCTCGCCTGCTTCCTGCGCTGCACTGGATACGAACTGCTCGATCTGCGCGCCGAGGGACGGCGCAAGGTCTTCGTCTTCCGCGACCAACCGTGCCGGCACGATGACGTGCTGTCGTTCTACGGCGACAGGGCGACGGTGCCGCCCCTCGCGTTCTCTACCACGATCAAAGACATGAAGGCGCTGCTGCACAATGCTTGAGAAAACTCCTCATCCCAACGACGGCCTGCCGAGCGGCCCTCAACTGCGCCAGGCGCTCGACCAGATCAGCCAGATCGTTCTCGACGGTCTGCGCCACGGTCATTTCCGCTGCGCCATTTCCAGCGCAATCGGCAAGAACAATAAGCGCGACCTCGTGATCGAAGCGGGCAAGTCCCACAAGTTCACGATCCCCGAGGACGAGCTGCCGCGCTGACGAGGCGCGCGAACCGGCGATCCCTGCGATTGGGACGCCGAACATGCAAATGACGATACGATCCTGCGTTATCGGTGCGAGTCCGAGGCCGGAGATCAGGGGCACGGAACGGCGAGAAGCCGACCGTGAGATCTTCGGTGAAAGCTGCAAACGACAATCACAATGACGAACTGATAGGCCGGACCCGCGAGGTCTGGCAGCCGCGCCTCGGGCGCGATGTGTCCCGCGACGAGGCGAAGCAGATCGCCGCCAGCATGACCGGTTTCTTTGCCGTCCTGGCGGAGTGGTCGCGGACCGATATGCCCGACCCGGTGAACAACAACGGTGACGAAGCGACCACTGGCGATCAGGGGGTGCGCGATGAAAGCTGAAATCATCGCCAAGGCGCTTGGCGGCCGCAAGGTCGGACAAGGCTGGACGGCGCGCTGCCCGGCCCATGACGACCGCGAGCCCAGCCTCTCCATCCGTGATGCCGACGGCAAGGTGCTCGTGCGCTGTCATGCCGGATGCGACCAACGCGACGTCATCGCAGCCCTGAAGGAACGCGGATTGTGGGACGGCAAGGCACATTCGTCCCTCCGGACATCGCGTTACCGCAAGGTGTCGCCACCGCGACCCGATCCGGATCAGGTTGAACGGAGTGCCGTGGCGCTTTCGATCTGGCAGTCCACGATTGCCGCCGAGGGCACGCCGGTCGAAGCCTATCTCGCCTCACGCGGGTTGACCTGTTCGTTGCCGCCGTCGCTTCGCTTTCATCGCGGCCTGAAGCATCCCTCGGGCGGGATCTGGCCCTGTATGGTGGCGCTGGTGACGAAGGGCGCCGACGACACGCCACTGGCCATCCACCGCACATTCCTAGCCCGCGAGGGCCAGGCCAAGGCGACGGTCGAACCTGCGAAGATGATGCTCGGCCCGTGCCGGGGCGGGGCGGTTCGCCTTCGCGAACCCGGCGAAACCCTTATGGTCGGCGAAGGCATCGAGACTTGTCTCGCGGCCATGCAGGCGACTGGACATCCGGCTTGGGCGGCGCTGTCCACCTCCGGGCTGCGGACGCTCGATTTACCCGGCTGCGTCCGCGACGTGATCGTTCTGGCCGATGGCGACGATCCCGGCGAAGCGGCATCGCGCGATTGCGCCCTGCGGTGGATGCGGCAGGGACGGCGAGTGCGCATTGCCCGGCCTCCGCGTGGAATGGATTTCAACGATATGTTGCTCGGCCGTGCGCCCGGCATCGAGGAGGGCGCGCAATGAGTGACGAAATTGACGGTGAAGACCTGAACCCCATCCTCAACGCGATAGATGCGGCCGAGGAAATCCCTGATCCGCTTGACGGTCTGGTCGAGAAATCCGCCGAAGATCCTGGCGCGGCATTCACGCCCGAGGTCCTGGAACGGCTGGTCGCCCTCAAGTCGGAGGATCGCGCGGCTTTCGAAGCCTTGCGCGCGAAGCTCAAGAAGGCCGGCTGCCGGGTGACGGCGCTCGACGAGGCC
>JAGRDU010000208.1 GCA_020446905.1 Paracoccaceae bacterium
TGCAGAAGATCGAGATCCTCGACTCGGGCGAAACGACCCTCCTCAAGGGCGAGCATGTCGACAAGTCGGAGTTCGACGAGGAGAACGACAAGGTCATCGCGCGCGGCGGCAAGCCGGCGAGCGGCGAGCCGGTGCTGCTTGGCATCACCAAGGCCTCGCTGCAGACCCGGTCGTTCATCTCGGCGGCCTCCTTCCAGGAGACGACGCGAGTGCTGACGGAGGCTTCTGTGCAGGGCAAGCGCGACACGCTGGTCGGCCTGAAGGAGAACGTCATCGTCGGCCGGCTGATCCCGGCGGGCACGGGTGGGGCGACGATGCGCGTGCGCAAGATCGCCCACGACCGCGATCAGCACGTGATCGAGCAGCGCCGCGCCGAGGCCGAGCAGGCCGCGGCCCTCGCGGCGCCCTCGGAAACGGTCCTGGACGATGTCATCGACATCGACCGCGACGCGGGCATTGTCGATACCTACGAAAGCCGCGACTGATCCGGCCCCCGGATGAAACAGGAAACCCCCGCTTCGGCGGGGGTTTTCATTTGCCCGCCGCCGAGCGACAAGGTCGATGACGGCGCCGCAGCGCCGATGGGGAGGGGCCATGCCATTCGGCGACAACGCGCGCGGCGCGCTCTTCATGAGTGTCGCGATGGCGGCCTTCACGCTGAACGACACCTGCATGAAGGCGGTCACGGCGACGCTGCCACTCTACCAGGCGATCTTCCTGCGTGGCACGCTGACGACGCTTGGCCTTCTCGTCATCGGCTGGCGCATGGGCGGACTGCGGTTCCGCCTGCCCGCGGGGGACGGCAAATGGCTTGTCCTGAGGACGCTGGGCGAGGTGGGCGGCACGCTCACCTTCCTCACTGCGCTGCGCCACATGCCGCTCGCGAACCTCTCGGCGATCCTGCAGTCGCTGCCGCTCGCCGTGACGCTCGCGGCGGCCTTTTTCCTTGGCGAATCCATCGGCTGGAGGCGCCTGTCAGCGATCCTGGTCGGCTTCGCCGGTGTCCTTCTGATTGTCCGGCCGGGGACGGAGGGCTTCGACCGCTGGTCGCTTCTCGGCCTTTCGTCGGTGGCCTGCGTCGTGCTGCGCGACCTCGCGACTCGGCGCATGTCGAGCGCGCTGCCCTCCGTCACCATCGCCGTCGCGGCCGCGCTTTCGGTCACGCTGACCGGCGCCGCTCTGCTTCCGGTCTCAGGATGGGAGGCCGTCGGCGCGCCCCGCGCCGGTCTGATCGCGACCGCCGCGGCCTTCCTGATCGTCGGCTATCTTCTCATCGTCATGGCGATGCGCACCGGCGAGATCGGGATCGTCGCGCCGTTCCGCTACACCTCGCTTCTCTTTGCGATCGTGCTCGGCTGGGCCGTCTTCCACCAGCTTCCCGACACGATGACGATCTTCGGTGCCGCCATCGTCATCGCCACCGGTGTCTACACCTTCCACCGCGAACGGCAGCGTGCCCGGTCGGCCGCATTTACAACCCCGCGCGCGTGAAGTACCACGCCGGGGCGCCCCGCATGGCGTGACGACCGGGAGAGCAGGCCCCGCATGGTCACCATTTCCATCGTGATCCCCGCCAAGAACGAGGCAGAGAACCTGCCCGACCTTCTGGACGGAATTGATGCCGCCTGCGCCCCGCATGGCTCCTACGAGGTGCTGGTGATCGATGACGGCTCGACCGACACCTCGGTCGCCGTGATCGAGGCGCGCATGAGGGCGCACCCGAACCTGCGCCTCATCCGGCACGATGTTTCGGGCGGGCAGAGCGCGGCGGTGCATTCGGGGGTCCTCGCTGCGAGGGGCAGCATCGTCTGCACACTGGATGCCGACGGGCAGAACCCGCCTTCGGAACTGCCGAAGCTATTTCTGCCGCTTCTTGCGCCGGGAAGCGAGCGCATCGGCATCGTCGCGGGCCAAAGGGTCGGACGGCAGGACACGATGTCGAAGAAGCTCGCCTCGCGCTTTGCCAACTGGATCCGGTCAACGGCGTTGAACGACGGCACCCGCGACACCGGCTGCGGGCTGAAGGGCTTTCGCCGCGATGCCTTCCTGCGCCTGCCATTCTTCAACCACATGCACCGCTACCTGCCCGCGCTCTTCAAGCGCGACGGATGGGAGGTCGCCCATGTCGATGTCGCGCACGAGGCGCGCCACGCCGGGCGATCGAACTACAACAACCTGCAGCGCGGCTTCGTCGGGGCCATCGACCTTCTCGGCGTCATGTGGCTGATCCGCCGCAAGAAGAAATCCCGTCCGAATGAGCGCGCCTGACATGGAAAAGCTCTTCGCCATTCTCCACGTAGAAAGCTGGACGGAATTCTGGTGGGTCGCCTTCGGCCTTTTCGGCCAACTGATGTTCACGGGGCGCTTCCTCGTCCAGTGGATCGCCTCGGAGCGCGCCAAACGTTCGGTCGTGCCGGTGATCTTCTGGTACTTCTCGCTGGCCGGCGGCGTCATCCTTCTGGCCTACGCAATCTACCGGCGCGATCCGGTCTTCATTCTTGGCCAGTCGCTGGGCGTCTTCATCTACCTGCGCAATCTCGTCCTCATCTCGCGGGAACGGCGCGCCGATGCCTGAGGCACGCGGCTGGTTCGGCGCCGCGCTTGCGGCGGTCGTGGCGGTGACGGCCTTTCGGCTTGTTGCGCTCTGGTTCGACCGGACCGATCTTTTCGTCGATGAAAGCCAGTACTGGCTTTGGGGGCGGAACCTCGACCTTGGGTACTATTCCAAGCCGCCGCTGATCGCCTGGGTGATCCGCAGTGTCACCGAGGCCTTCGGCTCTGATGCGCCCTTCTTCGTCCGGCTTCCGGGCGCGATCCTTCACGGTGTGACGGCGCTGATCCTCGGTGCGGTGGCGGCGCGTCTCGTCTCGGCGCGGGCTGCGTTCTGGACGGCGCTGACCTACGTGACGCTGCCGATGGCCGCGCTCGGGTCGGTCCTGATCTCGACCGACACCGTGATGGCGCCCTTCTTCGCCGCGGCGATCCTGCTTTATGTGCGCGCGGTCGAGACCGGGCGCGCCGGGCCGGCGATGCTGGCGGGCGTCTGCGCGGGCTTTGCCACCCTTGCGAAATACGCAGGCGTCTATTTCCTGATCGGCGCGGGGCTTGCAGCCCTTGTCGTGCCCGCGATGCGCATTCCCCTGCGCGCCTGGGTGCTCCTGCCTGCCGCCTTCGCCGCGACGATCCTGCCGAACATCCTGTGGAATCTCGCGAACGACCTCACCACGGTCGAACACACGATGGACAATGTCGGCTGGGTCCGGGGGGAGAGCTGGCTTGCGGGCCTGAACCCGGCGGGGCTGGCCGAATTCTTCGGCACGCAGTTCGGCGTCGCCGGCCCCGTCGTTTTCGCCGCGCTTCTCTGGGGCTACCTCCGGCCGGGCACGTCGGTCCTGCGGGCGCTCGCGCTGATGTCGATCCCGCCGCTTCTCATCGTCTGCGTGCAGGCGCTGCTCGACAAGGCCTATGCCAACTGGGCCGTTGCCGCCTACTTCCCCGGAACCGTGCTGGCCGTCGCGGTTTTGCTGACCCGCGCGCCGCGCCTCTTGCCCGTTTCCCTCGCGATCAACGGCGCGATCTCGCTAGTCCTGCCGCTATTGATCGTCCTCGCGCCTTGGCCCGCGCCGAACGGCAAGCCGCTTCTCGCGCGCTACCTCGGTCGGGCGGATATGAGCCGGCAGATCATCGCGGCGGCCGAGGGGCAAGGCGCGCGGATCGTTGCGGCAAGGGACCGCGACATCCTCGCCGACCTCTTCCATACCGGGCGCGCCAGCGGGATCGCCTTTGCCGCCCCGGCGCCGAAGGGTCGGGCAATGAGCTATTACGAACAGCGTTACCCGCTTGGGCAGGGCTCGCTGCCTGTCCTTCTGATTGCGGACGCTGCGCCGGAATGCGCAGGCGAACCGACTGTTCAATTCGAGACGGCAGGCGGCGCCTACGCCGGGAGACATATCTCCGCCTGGGCCACGACTGCGGATTGCGCCAATGCCGCCCCTTGACTACCGGATTGCCGCTTCGACGCTGGTCGCACTGAGCCTCGCCGCACTTGCAGCTTTCGCGCTCTTCCCCCACCTCGACCTGGCCGTTTCCGGCTGGTTCTACCGGCCGGGCGAGGGGTTCTGGCTGGCGTCGTCGGAGGCAATCCAGTTTCTCCGCCACGCGATCTGGAACCTCAGCATCCTCGTTTTCACCTTCTCGCTCGCGGCCATGATCGCCGCCGCGCTGCGCCGTCCGCTCCTTGGCATCGAAGGTCGCGAGGCGGCCTTCGTCTTCCTCCTCTACCTGCTCGGCCCGATCCTCCTCGTCAACGGCATCCTCAAGACCTACTGGGGCCGTGCGCGCCCCGTCGACGTGACCGAATTCGGCGGCGCCGCGCATTTCACCCCGCCCTGGATGCCCGCGACCGAATGTGTTGCCAATTGCTCCTTCGTCTCGGGCGAAGGCTCGGCGGCGACGGCGCTTGCGCTTGCGTTCCTGATCTTCGCGCCCGCCGCCTGGCGGCTCCTGCCGCGCCGGGGCTTTGCGCTCTATGCGCTGGCGGGGGTTGTCCTGCCCGCCATCGGCCTTGCGCTAAGGGTGATGACGGGTCGGCATTTCCTGTCGGATACCATCTTCGCGATGCTCTTCGTCCTCGCCATCGCGCTTGCCCTCCACCGGCTCTTGCTGAGGGGCCGCTGAGGCTCCGTGGCCTTGTTGACAACCCCCGCGACTCCCCCTATACGGCGCCCACTCGTCCCGCGAGGTCTCTTGCGTGGGCGGGTATCAGAACGGAAGTGGTCATGATCCGGGCCGAATAAGCCCCGATCCTCTGGAATTCCACCGCGTCGCCCCCGCGCCGGGGACGCATGCGGTTTTGGCGTTTTGCGATTCGCGCAAGGCGTCATCGAGAAGCGGCGCCCCCCGAGGCAAGGGGGCGAGTATCGAAACGAGGAACGTGAATGCCGACGATTCAACAGCTGATCCGGAAGCCCCGGGAAGCGAACGCGCGCAAGTCCAAGTCCCAGCACCTGGAATCCTGCCCGCAAAAGCGCGGGGTCTGCACCCGCGTCTACACCACCACCCCGAAGAAGCC
>JAGRDU010000005.1 GCA_020446905.1 Paracoccaceae bacterium
CCGGGGGGAGGGTCGGGCGCGGCCCTGCGTGCCGCCGGGCGGGGCTGCGTCGGCCAAACAGACAGCTGATTAGCTGAACCAAGAAGTCAGCCAGTCCTTAATTGCATCAAGTGTTTCCCAACGCTTGAACCATTTGACGAGGTCATCGAGTTTATCGAGCGGCTTTCCAGACGCCTCCCGCGCTCTTTCAACATAGCGGCCAAGGGTGGCGCTCACACCACCATACTTTGCGGCGAACCGCTCCCTAAGAACCTCGACTGCTCTATTACTCCGGGCCTCGGATATGGCGGCGTCCAGATCGTCGAGTTCGCGGATCATCTCTTCCAGCGTTGCTTGCGCCTCAGGTTCGAGATCGCGGAGCTCATCGCTCGGCACTCTCTGAATTGCAGCAACAGCTTCGCGCAGAACCGCTACAAGCTCCGTCGGATCGTTCGTGCCAAGTTCCAGTCTTTGCAGCGACTCAAGACGTTGCAGAGCAGGGCCAAGGTATCGTCCGACGATCTCGCCGTAACGATCAAGCCGCTCGTCCAACATCTTGGAAAGTGCCTCGCCAAGTTCCTGTCGGTTCGCTTCCTCAAGCGCGAAACGGCGCAGATCACTCCCGAGCGCCACGAGGCGGCGTACTCTGAGCGTCGCACCACTCCTAGTCCGGTTCAGTTCACCAATGATCTTCTCGACGGCTCCAACGACAACGCCAGGCGCATTGCTTTGACCACGTTTCTCGGTGGCGTAATCGCGCCAATCGGCAAAATCGTCGAGTAGTTCCTCAGTGTCGTCATTGAACCGACGAATGGCATCGGGCGACGAGACATGAGCAAGGTCAGTCTCGAAGCCGACCATTCTCATCCTGCGATGCACTTCAACGAAGTCAAATAGAGACGCCGAAGCGATGGGGCTTCGCAATTCGTCTTCGATCTTGCGAATTGCTTTCGCTACAGCCTCTGGGCCTTCCACCCAGACAGCTTCGGGAATCAAAGCCACGGCCTCAAGTAATTCGTCTGGAAGATGGTGCCCGGAAAGCATGCCTTCCCACCATCGCAACCAGAAAGACCACAGATCAAGATCACGGCGGAAGTGTTCTCGGAGTTCATCGATCCAATCGCTAAAGCGCTTCGGAGGAACTCCGTCCCAAAGGGGCGCATGCAGGATGTCCTCGCCCTTCTCAATCCAAACTGCATCCGTCCGTATTTGTTGCCACAAAGCCGAAACGGCATCGTCCCCATACGCCCTAGATACGGCATACTCTGCGGCCTCTCCGCTTGTCGCCGCATCTCCTGATGCGTCCGATCCTCTAACGAAATCCTCGCTAGCGCTTGTCGTCGAAGTCACGGCTGCAAACGCACCGTTCGTCACCTCTGTGACAGTTCGATTGAATGCCGGGTCTGCTGTTGCATCTAAAGCCCGCCGGCTCGCGATAAATGCCGCTTCAAAGATCTCGGATCTTTTCGACCAAGAGATTACTCCCGCCACGAGACACCCATGAAGGAGCTGCAGACTGGTCAGGTCCTCCCCTTGTTCTCCCCTCGCTGGCTGCAAAAGAACCAGCGGCGCGACCCGCAAGGCGTTTCTAAGAGAGATAGCAACTGCGACCGCCGCGCTCTTGTCTTGCAGCCAAGAGCCTAGGCTTTGCCGATCCCGAATCTCGTCTATTTCAACCATCCCCGAACTCTCCCGCATTCCGGGTGTCTCGGCAAGGAAACTCGCCTTTTTCGTACTTCCCTCTGTAGCTACAGAAAAACTACGCTGTAGCTACACGAAACCTACGGGAAAACCACGCGTCCGAACGGCCTCAGCGGGCCAGTTTCCGGCGCAGCCAGCGGACGAGGTAGATGACCGGCCAGCGCAGGATCGAGGCGCCGCCGGCAAGGATCAGAAGGCCGATCCACGGCCCCTCGCGCAGCGTCACCCAGCCGAGGATCGGGATGCCGACCGCGATCAGCACATAGGCCGCCCGCCAGTGGTAATCCTTTGACGGCAGCATCGCGATCAGCGTCGCGGTGACGACCCAGAGGCAGGCGGCGATGACGGGCGCGCTCATGGCTCCCCTCTCCGGCCGATCAGCTTTTTCGCGAAATATCCCAAAGGCTTGCGGAACATCGACACGAAGGCCGCAAGGGCTGCCACGCCGATCCATGGGCTGACCGCGAGGGCGAGCCAGACGATCAGCGCCAGCGCCGCCGCGACCAGCGGCAGGCCGACAATCATCTGCACCCGCATCGGCAGAAAGGCGACGATGCTCGCCGCGACCACCCACAGGAACGCGAGGGTCAGCGGTGTCTGCATCGTCAGCCCATCCGCGCGGGCAGCGCGTTCGCCCAGGTCGAGATCGTGCCGGCGCCGAGGCAGACCACCATGTCGCCCGGCCGCGCCTGTTCGCGCACCAGCCGCTCGAGGTCCTCCTCGGAGAGGATCGCGCGGGCATGGCGATGCCCGTGGGCGATGAGACCCGCCACCAGATCGTCGCGGCTCGCGCCGGGGATCGGGTCCTCTCCGGCGGCATAGACCTCGGCGATGGCGACGACGTCGGCCTCGTTGAAGCAGGTGCAGAAGTCCTCGAAGAGGTTCGAAAGGCGGGTGTAGCGGTGCGGCTGGTGGACCGCGATGACCCGGCCTTTCGTCGCCTGCCGCGCGGCCTTGAGAACGGCTGCGATTTCAACGGGATGGTGGCCGTAGTCGTCGATGATCGTGACGCCGCCCAACACCTCGCCCACCTTGGTGAAGCGCCGGTTGACGCCGCCGAAGTTGGCCAACGCCTCGCGGATTTCCGACCGTTTCATGCCGAGGTGCCGCGCCACCGCCACGGCGGCGAGCGCGTTCGAGACGTTGTGATCGCCCGGCATCGGCAGCGTGCAGCCCTCGATCACACCGTCCTCGCCCTGAAGGGCGACGTCGAAATGCGCCACGCCATTCTCGTATGTCAGGTTGACCGCCCGCACATCGGCCTGCGCGTTGAAACCGAAGGTGACAACCCGCCGGTCGGTGACGCGGCCGACAAGGGCCTGCACCTCGGGATGGTCGGTGCAGCAGACGGCGAGGCCGTAGAAGGGGATGTTCGAGACGAAATCGTAGAACCCCTTCCGGAGGTTCTCGATCGTGCCCCAGTGCTCCATATGCTCGGGGTCGATGTTGGTGACGATGGCGATGGTCGCCGGAAGGCGGTTGAAGGAGCCGTCGCTCTCGTCCGCCTCGACCACCATCCACTCGCCCGCCCCGGCGCGGGCGTTGGACCCATAGGCATGGATGATGCCGCCGTTGATGACGGTGGGATCGAAGCCCCCCTTGTCGAGCAGCGTCGCCACCATCGTCGTCGTCGTCGTCTTGCCATGCGTTCCGGCGACGGCGACGTTCGAGCGAAGCCGCATCAGTTCGGCCAGCATCTCGGCCCGCCGCACCACGGGTAGGCCGCGCCGCCGCGCCTCCTCAAGCTCGGGGTTGCCCTTCTTGATCGCCGAGGAAATCACCACGACAGCCGCTTCGCCGATATTCTCGGCCCGCTGCCCCTCGAAGAAGGTGGCGCCGAGGGACACCAGCCGGTCGGTGATCTTCGAGGCCTTGGCGTCCGAGCCCTGCACCCGGTAGCCGAGCGTGATGAGCACCTCGGCGATGCCCGACATGCCGATGCCGCCGATCCCGACGAAGTGGATGGGACCCAGTTCTCCGGGCAGTTTGGTGGCGGCGTTCATCGCGTCTCTCTCACTCTCAGCTCTTCGACAAGCCGCACGAGGCGGTCCGTCGCGTCAGGGGTTCCATAGGCCAGCGCGGCGGCTGCCATGCGGGCGGCGGCACCGGGGCTTTCCAGAACCGTGGCGACATGGCCCGCGAGCGTCGCGGGGTCAAGCCTCGATTCCGGGATGAGGATCGCGGCCTCGGCCTGGACAAGGCCGCGCGCATTCGCGGTCTGGTGGTCCCCGGCGGCGGCGGCAAAGGGCACGAGGATCGAGGGGCGACCGATCACCGAGATATCCGCAACCGATGAGGCGCCCGCGCGCGAGATGACGAGTTGCGCCTCGACGAGGCGCCGCGGCACGTCGTCGAAGAAGGGCTTCACCTCGGCCTGCAGGCCCGCCGCGGCATAGGCCGCCTCCACCCGCTGCTGATCCTCTGCCCGCGCCTGGTGCGCGATGCGAAGCCGGGACCGGAAGGCCTCGGGCAGCGCCGCGATGGCGGCAGGAACGACGTCCGAGAGGATCCGCGCCCCCTGGCTGCCGCCAATCACCAGAAGGCTCATCGGGTAGTCGCCGGGAACGATATAGGGCGCCCCGGCCCGGTCGAGCACGGCGGCGCGGACCGGATTGCCGGTATGCACCCCCTCGACGCCCTGCGGCAGCGCGGTCGGCCAGGTTCCGCAGGCGACGCGCTCTACCCGCCGCGCGAAGATCTGGTTGACGCGGCCGAGGATGCCGTTCTGCTCGTGGATCATCCGCGGCAACCGCAGAAGCGTCGCCGCCGCCAGTGCCGGGATCGTTGGATAGCCGCCGAACCCCACCACGACCGAAGGCGGATCGGCCCGCATGTCCATCACCGCCGCCGCGACGCCGGTGAAGATGCGGAACGGGACCGCGATCTTGGCCAGCACACCCCCGCGCGCGAAGGTCGCCGAGGCGACCTCCTCGACGATGACCGAGGCGGGATAGTTGCCCGCGTAGCGCGCCCCCCGCGCATCGGTGGAAAGCTTGACGCGCCAGCCCTTCGCCACCATCGCCTCGGCAAGCGCCTGCGCGGGGAACATGTGTCCCCCGGTGCCGCCCGCGGCGATAAGGAGGAGCGGCTGCACCATCAGCGGCACCGCTTCAGAAGCACGTCCTCGATCCGGCCCTGCGGCCGCGCCCGCGTGAAGGCGAGGAGCATCCCGAGCGCGATGCCGCTGGCAATGACCGACGAGCCGCCATAGCTGACGAAGGGAAGCGTCATTCCCTTGGCCGGAAGAAGCCGCACCGCGACCCCCATGTTGATGAGCGCCTGTACCGCGAAGGCGCAGGCAAGCCCGGTGCCGGCAATGCGGATGAAGGGATCGCGCTCCTTCAAGAGACGGTAGAACGACCGCCCCGTGATGACGGCGTAAAGCGCGATGATGATGAGGACGAGGACGAGGCCGAATTCCTCGGCCGCGACGGCAATGATGAAGTCGGTATGGGCATCGGGCAGCGACCATTTCACGGTCCCCTCGCCGACGCCGACGCCGAAGAACCCGCCCTCCTGGATCGCGTTGGTCGCATAACCGATCTGGGTCCGTGGATCGACCTCGGCGGTCAGGAACCCGTCGATCCGCCGCGCGAAATGCTCGGAAGTCTCGTAGGCGAAAAGCCCCGCGGCGACGACCATGCCGCCGACGACGGTCAGCAGCAGCATCGGGGCACCGGCGACGAAATACATCACGCCCCAGGCGAAGAGGATCAGGCAGGCCTGCCCGAAATCGGGCTGCAGCGCGAGGAAAAGGACGATCACGGCGGCGAGCGCGAAGGAGTAAAACTTGCCCGGGGGGCCGTTGATCTCCATCCCGGCCGCCATCAGCCAGCCGGCCATGATGACGAAACCGGGCTTGAGGAACTCGGACGGCTGGAACGAGCCGAAGCCGAGCGAATACCAGCGCACCGCGCCCTTGCCGAAGTCGGTGCCAAAGATCGGCAGGAGAAGAAGCGCGACGAAGGCGCCCGCAAAGCCGATCACCCCGATCCGCCGCACCGCCTCGGGCGACATCATCGAGATCACCAGCATCGCCGTCAGGCCGATGCCGCCGAAGACCGCCTGCCTTGTGACGTAGTAGTAGGGGTCAAGGCCGTTCTTCTCGGCCAGCGGCACCGAGGCGGCGAGCCCGAGGAGAAGGCCGATTCCGAAGAGGATGAGAACCGCGCTCAGCGACCACTTGTCGATCGTGCGCCACCAGCGCGGGAGTACGGGTTCGCCCGCCCGCACCGGCACGGTGCCGTAGACCATCTCCGTCATGGGATACCGCCTTCACTGCCTCAGGTCGCCCGGTTTTCCGGGTCTGGGGGCAAGTCTACCCAATCGGCGCGGGCTGCGCTAGGAGAGATTGCCGCTGCGGGGCGCCTCCGCGGCCCTTTGCCGTTCAGCCGGTGCGGCGCCGAACCGCTCCCGGAAGACCCGGGCAAAATGTGAGCGCGAGGCATAGCCGGCGGCCTCGGCGGCGGCGAGCCTGCTCGCGCCTCCGTCGAGCGCCCGCGCGGCGGCCGCCATCCGCACCTCGGCGAGGAGCCTGCGAAAACTCGTCCCCTCCGCGGCCAGCCTGCGCCGCAGCGTCGAGGCGCCGAGACCAAGCGCGCGGGCAAGCCGGTCCACCGACCAGGTCTCGGACGGCGCCCCGGCGATGTGCCAGGCCGCGGTCTCGGCCAGGCTTCTTTCGAAGAGCGACCGTGCCGCCGGAGCGTCCTGAAGCAGCGCGAAAAGCTCGCCCAGCCGGTGGGTGCTGACGCCCGCCCGCACACCGGCATCCGCGATCGAGGTCGCCGCATGGCAGATCGCTTCGACCAGATCGGGCGACAGCGGGACGCCGAACGTGACATCCCCGGCAGATCCCCGTGCAATCCGGGGCCGCGTCGCGGGCGGCAGGTCCGCCACCTCGAAGATCAGCGACTCGTAATAGCCCGACCGTTCCTCGGGGATGTTGACGACATCAAGCGACACCTGGCGCGGCAGGATGAAGACGTCGCCGGGGCGCTGCACCTCGCAGCGGTCGCCGATCCAGAGCTCCTTGCTTCCCCTGAGGACGATCCCGATCAGCGGATGGTCGAGCCGGATTGCCGCGATCCGCTCCCGGTCGAGGGCGCAATAGGTGAAAAGCTGGCCCGCGACACTGTGCAGGCCATGCGCGGTGCGCTGGTCAAAGCGGCCGAGGCGCGCGAGAAGCGCGTGGCGCAGAAGGTCGGGCTCGAAGCGTTGCGCGAGGGTCATGGCGCCATCCTACGCCGCACGCCGCGCCGCGAAAACCGGTCTGCGAGCGTTTCGGGCTCATCCACGCGCATTCCGGGGTCATCCGGGCCATGCACCCGGGGCAAGCTCGACCCACGTCATCAAGGAGACACCGATGCGACTTCTTCTAACAGGCCTCCTCGCCACGCTCGCCCTGCCGCAGGCCGCCACGGCCGCCGAGGTCGAGCTTTGGCGGCTCGACTGCGGCCAGATCCTCGTCCGCGACCAGAGCCTCTTCTCGGACAGCTTCGCCCTGCCGCACGAGCCGCGCACCCTGACCGACAGCTGTTATCTGATCCGCCACGACGCGGATTACCTGCTCTGGGATGCCGGCCTGCCCGGCGCCCTGGCGGGACAGCCGGCGACGAGTGATCCGGCAGCGGCCTTCGCGCCCTCGCTCAACCGCACCATCCTCAGCCAGCTTGAGGACATCGGCGTCGCGCCCGAAGCCATCACCAGGGTCGGCATCAGTCACGGCCATTTCGACCATACCGGCCAGGCGGGCGACTTTCCCGGCGCGACACTTCTGATCGGCGCGGCGGATTATGCCGCGTTCCAGTCGGCGCCCCTGCCCTTCGCCTTCGATCCGACCCCGCTTGCGCCCTGGCTCGGCGGAGGCGCCAAGGTCGATCCGGTGACCGGTGACCGTGACGTCTTCGGCGATGGCACGGTCGTGATGATGACCATGCCGGGGCACACCGAGGGCGAGCTTGCGCTGCTGGTGTTGCTGGCCGGAACCGGGCCGGTCCTCCTGTCGGGTGACGTCGCGCATTTCCACGGCCAGATCGAGGGCGGCGTGGTGCCGTCCTTCAACGCCGACCGGGCCGAGAGTCTCGCCTCGATGGCGAGGCTGCGCGAGGTGGCGGCAAACTTGAAGGCAAAGCTGGTGATCCAGCACGAGCCTGAAGACGTGGCGCTGCTGCCGGCCTTCCCCGAAAGCGCCAGATGACCCTTCGGGCGCGGGGGATGCCCCCCGCGCTCAGCTTTTCAGCAGCGCCTCGCGCCGGCTCAGGGCTTCGGGCGTCCAGTAGTCCGCGCGGCTGTAATACTCCGCCACCGCCGGGACACCCTCGGGGATCAGGTACCAGGGCAGTTTCGTCGAGGTGAAGATGTGGATGTCAGGCGGGAAGGCCGCGGGATCGTCCAGCGTGCCGACACGCACGAAGGCGACCTTCCGCCCGGCCCCGGCATAGTGCGACCAGAGCGCGACGCAGCAATCCGGGCATCGCAGGATGATCTGCCCCTTGCCCGAGGCCGAGGGAGTCGTGATCTCCATCGGCTCGCCGTGCAGGATCTCGATCCTGTCCGTCTCGATCATGGCGTTGATCGCGTGCGGCCCGCCCGTCTCGCGCTGACACCAGGTGCAATGACAGGCATGGGTGAAAAGCGGCGTATCCGTCAGCCGGTAGCGGATCCTGCCGCAGCTGCAATGGCCTTTCATTTACCCCCCCTCAGGCGCCGAGGATATCGCGGACACGCGCCGCGAAATCATCGCCGCGCTTTTCAAAGTTCGGATACTGGTCGAACGAGGCCGCTGCCGGCGCCAGGAGGACGACCTCGCCCGCCTCCGCCTCCTCGGCCGCACGCGCGACCGCCCGCTCCATCGTCCCGCAGATCTCGTGCGGCGTCCCGCCCAGTTCCAGCGCGAAATCACGCGCCGAATGGCCGATGAGATAGGCCTTCACCACCGCGCCGAGATACGGCGTCAGCGCCGCGATCCCGCCCTCCTTGCCGAGGCCCCCGGCGATCCAGCGAATGCGCGGAAAGGCCTGCAGCGCCTTCGCGGCGCTGTCCACGTTGGTCGCCTTGGAATCGTTCACGAACCGGACACCGGCCCGCTCGCGCACAAGCTGGCTGCGATGCGGCAGCCCCTCGAAGGAATGAAGCGCATCTTCGATCAGCTTCGGCGCGAGACCGAGCGTGCGGACCGCGGCATAGGCCGCGCAGGCGTTCTGGTGGTTGTGGGCGCCGGGCAGACCCCTCACCTCGCGCAGGTCGATCGAGGCCACCTGCCGCCCCTTGCGCCACTCCGACAGGAACCCCTTGCGCGCGAAGACCGACCAGCCCTCGCCATCGAGCTTCTGTGCCGAGGAGATGCGGATCACCCTGTCATCCGCCGGCCCCTGCGCCATCTGGTTGGCGAGGAACCGCCCCTCGACCTCGTCCACCCCGATCACGGCGCGGTCCGGCCCGCCTTCCGCGAATAGCCGCCGCTTGGCGGCGAAATAGCCGCCCTTGCCGCCGTGGCGGTCGAGGTGGTCCGGCGACAGGTTGGTGAAGACCGCGATGTCGGGCGTCAGCGCCCGCGCAAGCTCGGTCTGGTAGGAGGAAAGCTCCAGCACCACCACCTCGCCGTCCTGCGCGGGGTCGATGTCGAGGACGCCCCGGCCGATGTTGCCGGCCATCTGCGTCGGACGGCCCGCCACCTTCAGGATGTGGTGGATCAGCGCCGTTGTCGTAGACTTGCCGTTCGATCCCGTGACCGCGATCACCTTGGGCACCTGGTCCATCTCGTCCCAGTCCGCCGTCGCGAAGGAACGGAAGAAGAGGCCGATGTCGTTGTCCACCGGTACGCCCGCCGCCGTTGCGCGGGCGATCAGGCGGTTCGGCTCGGGGTAAAGATGCGGGATGCCGGGCGAGACGACGAGGCTCGCCACCCCCTCCCAGGCATCGGCGCGCGAAAGATCGGTCAGCGCGAAACCGGCCGCCTCGGCCTTGTCGCGCGCCTCGGGGCTGTCGTCCCAGAGACAGGGGATCGCGCCGCCGGCCAGAAGCGCCCGCGCGGCCGCAAGACCCGACCGGCCGAGGCCCAGCACCGCCACCTTCTGCCCCTGAAACCCCTGAACCGGAATCATGCCGCCCCCGTCCCTTGCATGGGCCGGACAATGCCCCGCCCCCCGCCCCGGGGCAAGGTCGCGGGTTTACCTCTCGCGCCGCCTCCCCTAGGCTGGGTCCGAGCGACCACCCGCGAGAGCGCGGCTTTCAAAACCCATCCCCGACATCGAAAGAGACCCATGACCGAGATCAAGACGGGCGATACCGTACGCATTCACTACACCGGAACGCTTCAGGACGGGACTGTCTTCGACAGCTCCTCGGGCCGCGATCCGCTGGAATTCACCGTCGGCTCGGGCCAGATCATCCGCGGCCTCGACCGCGCCCTGCCCGGGATGCGCGTCGGCGAGATGAAGACCGTCACCATCGCCCCCGAAGATGCCTATGGCCCCCGCCACGCGGGCGCGAGCCAGAGCGTGCCGCGCGACCAGATCCCGCCCGAGATCCCGCTCGAGGTCGGCCTTGGCCTGCAGATGCGGACCCCGGACGGCCGCATGGTCGGCGTGACGGTGACCGAGGTCACGGAGGACAGCGTAACCCTCGACGCCAACCACAGGCTTGCCGGCGAGACGCTGATCTTCGCCTTCGAGATTGTCTCGATCGGCTGAGAACGGCGCCGGCCTCTGCCACAGATTTGCGCGAATTCGGCCCTCTTGTGACTTTCTTTACCTGTCATCCCGAAACTCGGCGGACAGGGGGATGTCATGGCAGGGCTGATCGCACAACGGTTTCGCAGCGCGCGCGCCCTGATCGCGTTCGTCACACTCATGTCGTTTACGGCGGGCGTCGTGACCTACCTGCGCTACGATATCGTCGTGCATGGCCTGCCGCTGCCGATCTTCACGGGCCTCCTCTATGCGGCGCTGATCGGCACGGCGGCTCTTTTCACCAGCATCGCGCTGCCGGCGCTGCGCGCCATGATCGAGGCGGCGGCAATATCGCGGCTCGGCGTCGCGACGGTCAGTTTCGGTCTGCCGGAGTTCGGCCAGGCGCTGCAGCACTCGCCGATGCTGAGCGCGACCGTGATCGTCGGCGGCGCCATCCTCATCCGCAAGTTCTCGGAACACCCGCGCGCCCGTGACTGGGCACCGCTGCGGCACCTGCCCTCAAGGCAGATCGCCGCCTGACCGGTGCTGCCAGAGCGCGAGCGCGGCGAGCGCGGCAAGACCGAGACCGAGCGCGAGCCCAAGGTGGTGGTGCACCGCGAGCCGCCCGAAAAGCCGCTCGATTGCCTGTCCCGCGCCATACCCGAGCGCGGTCAGGACATGGGCCCAGACAGCGCAGCCGAGAAGGTCGAAAAGGGCAAACCGCGCCAGTGTGACCGACGAGGCGCCGATGGCGAGCGCCCCGATCGTCTTCATCCCGTAGAGGAACCGGAAGCCGGCACACATCAATCCCGGCCTGCGGTCGATCCAGCCGAGGATGCGCCGCGCCGCCCGCGCCTCCAGCACCCGGCGGGCACGGGGAAAGCGCGCGACATGGCGGCCGATCTGGAAGACCACCTGATCAACGATGAACGCCCCGGCCGTCGCCGCCAGCGCCGCCGCCTCGAACGGGACAAGCCGGCGATGCGCCAGGACCCCGCCAAGGAAGGCGACCGCGTCGCCTTCTAGGATGGTGCCGGCGAGGATCGCCGGCAGGCCCCAGTCGGAAAGAAGCTGTTCCAGGCTCATCGCGGCCCCGCCTGCCCCGCGACGCCAGAATGGCCGCCCGTCACGCCAACCACAAGCCTCAGCGCAGTTTCAGCGTGGCAAGGCCGATCAACGCGAGGATCAGCGAGATGATCCAGAAGCGGATGACGATCTGCGGCTCGGCCCAGCCCTTCTTCTCGAAGTGATGGTGGATCGGCGCCATCAGGAAGACCCGCTTGCCAGTGCGCTTGAAGTAGAGCACCTGGATGATGACGGAAAGCGCCTCGACCACGAAAAGTCCCCCGACGATGGCCAGCACGATCTCGTGCTTGGTCACGACGGCGATGGCACCGAGCGCCCCGCCAAGGGCCAATGACCCGGTGTCACCCATGAAGACCGCAGCGGGCGGCGCGTTGTACCAGAGGAACCCCAGGCCGCCGCCGATGAGGGCCGCTGTGAAGATCAGGATCTCACCCGAGCCGGGCACGTAGTGGACCCCGAGATATTCGGTAAAGTCGCTGCGGCCGACCGCATAGGCGATGATCCCCAGCGTCGCACCGGCGATCATCACCGGCATGATCGCAAGCCCGTCGAGGCCGTCCGTCAGGTTCACGGCATTCGCCGCGCCGACGATCACCACCATCGCGAAGGGCACGAAGAACCAGCCGAGGTTCAGAAGGGCGTTCTTGAAGATCGGGAACGCGAGCTGATTGGTCAGATCCGCGGGATGCGCATAGGCCGCCATGCCACCCGCAAGCGCCGCGATGAGTAGGCCAAGGAGGAACCGCACCCGCGAGGACACGCCCTTGGTGTTCTGCTTCGTCACCTTGGCATAGTCGTCGGCGAAGCCGATCAGCCCGAAGCCGAAGGTCACGAAAAGGACGATCCAGATATAGGGATTGTCGAGCCGCGCCCAGAGCAGCGTCGAGACAAGGATCGCCGACAGGATCAGAAGGCCGCCCATCGTCGGCGTGCCCGCCTTGGCGAAATGGCTCTGCGGGCCATCGTCGCGGATCGGCTGGCCCTTGCCCTGACGGCGGCGCAAAAGGTCGATCAGCGGGCGGCCGAAGAGGAAGCCGAAGATCAGCGCCGTGAAGAAGGCCGCACCGGCGCGAAAGGTGATGTAGCGGAAGAGGTTGAAAAGATCCCCGCCCTCAGCCAGTCCAGACAGCCAGTACAGCATTACTCGTTCCCCCGCGCCTCGGCCGCGCCCGGTTGCCCCAGTTTCTTCAGGGCGTCAACCACAAGGCTGACCTTCGATCCCTTCGACCCCTTGACCAGCAGAACATCGCCGGCATCGGCAAGGTGGTGCGCCCGCTCCGCGAGTTCCGGCGCGGTCGCCACCCAGTCGCCCCGCTTGCCGCGCGGCAGGTGGTCCCAGAGCGCGCGCATCCGGGGGCCGACGCAATGCACGACGTGGACATGGCGCATCGCCGGATGGTCGGCGATGGCCCGGTGAAGCTCGGCCTCGGTCGAACCAAGCTCCAGCATGTCGCCAAGGATCGCGATGCGGCGCCCCTCGAGGATACGGCCGATCCCGTCGCGGGGGGGCGTCGCACCCAGAAGATCGAGCGCGGCGGCCATCGAGGCGGGATTGGCGTTGAACGCGTCGTCGATCAGGTCGAAGGACAGCGCCTCGTCGACGATGTCGAGGTAGATGCGCTGGCGTCTGCCGCGCCCGGCGGGCGGCGCCCAGAGGCCGAGATCGCAGACCGAAACGGCGGGATCGGCGCCGACCGCCTCGGCGACCGCGAGAACGCCCAAGGCGTTCACGGCGAAATGGCGGCCCGCCGACTGCACCTTGAAGAGTATCGGCGCGCCGTGGCGCCGGGCCTGCACGACGGTCGTGTCTCCGGCGAGCGCGGCCGAGACGAGGCGGTAGTCGTCCGCCTCATCCCCGCCGAAGCGCAGGACGCGCGCTGCCCCGGATGCAGCCTCGGCCAGAATTGGCGTCACGGTCAGGCCGGACGGAATGACGGCCGTCCCGCCGGGTTCCAGCCCCTCGAAGATCGCCGCCTTCTCGCGGGCGATCCCCTCGATGCTGTCGAACGCCTCAAGATGCGCCGGCGCGACGGTGGTGATCATCGCCACATGCGGTCGGGTGAGCCGCGCAAGGGGCGCGATTTCGCCGGGATGATTCATGCCGATCTCGACCACCGCGAAATCCGCGTCCCCGGGCAGCCGCGCCAGGGTGACCGGCACGCCCCAGTGGTTGTTGAAGCTGGCCTCGGCGGCGTGGACGCTGCCCTGTCCCGCAAGCACCGCGCGCAGCATCTCCTTGGTCGAGGTCTTGCCGACCGACCCCGTCACCGCGATGACCTTCGCCCGGCTCCGCGCCCGCCCGGCGGCGCCAAGCGCGGTCAGCCCGGCCAGAACGTCCGGCACGATCAGCAGGGGGTCGGTCGCGCTGCACCCCTCGGGGATGCGCGACACCAGGGCCGCCGCCGCGCCCTTGTCCAGCGCCTGGCGGACAAAGTCGTGCCCGTCGCGCACATCCTTCAGCGCGACGAAGAGATCGCCTTTCTCAAGGCTGCGCGTATCGATGGAAATTCCATTCGCCTCAAAGGCTTGCGTCGCCCGCCCGCCGGTCGCACGCGCGGCATCGTCCGAGGTCCAGAGCGCGCTCATATCCGCCCTTCCAGCGCGGCCACGGCGACGCTTGCCTGCTCGGCGTCGTCGAAGGGATAGATGTCGCTGCCGACGATCTGCCCCGTCTCGTGCCCCTTGCCCGCGATCAGAAGCGCGTCCCCGGGGCCAAGCGCATCGACGCCGCGCAGGATCGCCTCGGCGCGGTCGGCGACCTCGGTCGCCTCGGGGCAGCCCGCCATGACCTCGGCGCGGATCGCGGCAGGGTCTTCGGAGCGGGGGTTGTCATCCGTCACGATCACCACATCGGCGTATTTCGCCGCCGCCTCGCCCATCAGCGGGCGCTTCAGCCGGTCGCGGTCGCCGCCCGCGCCGAAGACGCACACGATCCGGCCCATGACATGCGGGCGCAGGGACTGCAGCGCCGAGGCGAGCGCGCCGGGCTTGTGGGAATAGTCGACAAAGACCGTCGCGCCGTTGTCGCGCTTGGCGGCAAGCTCCATCCGGCCGCGCACCGTCGTCAGGTCCGCCAGCGTCTGGAACACGTCCTCGGCCTCTTCGCCCGCGCCGATCGCCAGACCGGCGGCCGCAAGGACGTTTTCGGCCTGAAAACCGCCAATCAGTGCGAGGCGGACAAGATAGGGTCGCCCCTGCCAGGTAAAGCGCAGGTCCTGCCCCGTCGCGTCATAGCGCTGCGCCGTGATGTGCAGGTCGGCCGTCGCATCGCGCCCGATGGTGATGAGCCGGTGGCCGCGGTGCCGCGCGATCTCCAGCATCTCGCGCCCACGCGCGTCGTCGATGTTGATGACGGCGGCCCCCTCTTCGGGCAGCACGCGCGCGAAAAGTCCGGCCTTCGCCGCGAAGTACTCATCGAAATTCGCGTGATAGTCGAGGTGGTCCTGGCTGAAATTGGTGAAGGCCCCGGCCATCAGCCGCACTCCGTCGAGCCGTCCCTGATCGAGCCCGTGCGACGAGGCCTCCATCGCCGCATGTGTGATCCCGGCCCCAGCCATGTCACGCAGGGTCCGGTGCAGGGTAATCGGCTCGGGCGTCGTATGGGCCAGCGGCGCAGTGAAATCGCCCAGCACCCCCATCGTGCCAAGATTGGCGGACTGGTGGCCAAGCGCCTGCCAGATCTGCCGCGTGAAGGTCGCGACCGAGGTCTTGCCCGAGGTGCCCGTCACTGCGACCACGACCTCGGGCTGACGCCCGAACCAGAGCGCGGCGGTATAGGCCAACACCTGGCGCGGGTCCTCGACCACGATCAGCGCAGCGTCCGAGGCTGCAAGCTCGGCCTGTGCAATCTCCGCCCCGGCGCGGTCGGTGAGGATCGCCGCGGCATCCATCCGCAGCGCATACTGTATGAACTCGCCGCCATGCATTTTCGAGCCGGGAAGTGCCGCGAAGAGGTGCCCCGCCTTGACCTGGCGACTGTCGACCGAAAGCCCGGTGATCCGCGCGTCGCGCCCGCCCTTCGCCCTCAGCCCCAGTTCGGCGAGCGTTTTCGTTGCCTCGGTCATGCGCGGGACCCCCGGCCCTTTCACCCGTCAGTTGGAGACGCGTATTACCTCGGCCTCGGCGACGGATTCAAGCTGCGGCCTGAGGCCCAGAAGCGGCGCTGCGCGGCGGATGATCTCGGCCCCGACCGGAACGGCGGTCCAGCCCGCAGTCCGGCGCGGTTCGGTCCCGGAGGTTTCGACCGGCTCGTCGAGCGAAACGACGAGAACGTATTTGGGATCGGACATCGGGAAGGCGGCGGCGAAGGTCGCGATCACCTTGTCCTTGTAATACCCGCCCGAAGGTTTCGGCTTGTCCGCCGTCCCGGTCTTGCCGCCGACCTCATAGCCTGGCACGTCGCCGAAGGTCGCCGTGCCCCGCTGGACCACCGCGCGCAGCATCGAACGGATCGTGGCCGAGGTCGACTCGGAAATCACGCGGGCGCCCGGTACGGGCTTGTCCTGCTTCAGCAGAGTCGGGCTCACCCGCGTGCCGCCATTGACCATCGACGCATAGGCCGACGCCAGATGCAGCGGGCTTGCCGCGACGCCGTGACCGTAAGAGACGGTCAGGGTCGTGATTTCCGGCCATTTCGCCGGTTTGAGCGGCTTGCCCGTAGGCGCCTCGACCAGCTCGACCGGGGTCGCCGCGAACATGCCGAGCTGGTCGAGAAACGCCTGCTGACGCGTCCCGCCGATCATCTGCGCGATATGCGCCGTGCCGATGTTCGAGGATTTCACGATGACGTCGGTCACCGACAGCTCGGGCCCGTAGTTGTGGAAATCGCGGATGCGGAACTTGCCCCAGACCATCGGCCCCTTGGTCTCGACCATGGTCTCGGGGTTCACGAGGCCAAGATCGAGCGCCTGCGCGACTGCGAAAATCTTGAAGGTCGAGCCCAGTTCGTAGACGCCCTGCACCGCGCGGTTGAAAAGCGGGCTGTCCGAGGGATCGCCTTTGACCAGCGGCGCGGGCCGGGTGTTGGGATCGAAGTCCGGAAGCGAGGCCATCGACAGGATCTCGCCGGTATGGACGTCCATCAGGATCGCGGAGGCGCCCTTGGCATGCATCAGCTTCATCCCGCCGTCGAGCACATCCTCGATCGTCGATTGAAGCGTGAGATCGAGCGACAGCGCCAGCGGCGCGCCGCCGTTCGCGGGATCGCGCAGCCATGTGTCGAAGGTCTTCTCGATCCCGGCCGTGCCCACGACCTCGGCCGAGGACACGCCCTCGCGTCCAAAGCTCGCCCCGCCAAGGATATGCGAGGCCACCGCGCCGTTGGGATAAAGCCGCATCTCGCGCGGGCCGAAGAGAAGCCCGGGATCGCCGATCTCGTGCACGAGCTGCATCTGCTCGGGCGAGATCTTCTTTTTCAGCCAGACGAACTTGCGGCTGCCGGTGAAGTCCTTCTTCATCCGCGCGGCATCAAGGTCGGGAAAGATCAGCGCCAGCTGCTCGGCAGCGCCGGCCGGATCGACCATCAGCTGCGGCTGGGCGTAGAGCGAATGGGTGACAAGGTTGGTCGCCAGCAGACGCCCTTGCCGGTCGGTGATGTCGGCGCGTTCGGCGACGATCGGAGCGCCGGTATAGGGCGTCTTCGGCTCGGCCGGTTCGGTCGAGGCGAGCACCCCCATCTCGAACCCGACCATGCCGAAGGCCGCGACGAACCCGAGGCCAAGCAGCACGAGCCGGATCTCGGCCCGTGCCTTGGCCTTGTCCCGCATCGCCTCGTGACGGACCCGCAGGTTCTCGCGTTCGATCACATCGGGGTTCTCGCCCTTGGCGCGGGCCGACAGGATACGGGCGAGCGGGCGCAGCGGCGTGCGGATCATTCACCCTCTCCGTTCAGCGCGACGGTGTCGATCGGATCGGTGATCGGCCCGAGGCCGATCTGCGGATAGGCAACCTCGGAAACCGTGCCGAACTGGCGCGGCTCGAGTGGCAGGAGACCGAGCCGCCCGAAGTTGATTTCGGCCAGCTCGCGCAGACGGTCCGGGCGGTTGAGATAGGCCCATTCGGCCCGAAGCATCCCGAGCGATTCCTTCAGCTGCCCGATCTCGCCCTGCAGCGCCCGCACCTCGGCCAGTTCGCCCTGCGTGCGGTAATTCTCGCGGTAGGCCCAGAAGCCGAGGCTCATGATCGCGGCGACGGACAGAAGGATCAGCAGGCTGCGCATCAGTGCATCCCCGTAAGCGCGGGTTTCGGAAGGCCAAGCGCGGCGCGGGCAAGGCTGCCGGCGGGTGCGTCCGTACGCACCCCGACGCGCAGCTTGGCCGAGCGGGCGCGCGGGTTGGCGGCAAGCTCGGCCTCGTCCGGGCCAATGGCCCGGCGCGTGGCAAGCGTGAAGGCGGGTATCGCGCGCGCCCGCTCGGGCGCATAGCGGCTGCCCTGCCCCTCGGAGCCCGAGCGCAGCTGGAAGAACCGCTTGACGATACGGTCCTCGAGCGAGTGGAAGGTGACGACCGCCAGCTTTCCGCCGGGCTTCAGCGCCCGTTCGGCGGCGGCAAGACCGTCGGCAAGCTGGCCGAATTCGTCGTTCACCGCGATTCGCAGCGCCTGAAAGCTGCGGGTCGCGACATGGCTTTGCCCCGGCTTGGCGCGCGGCAGGCAGCGCTCGATCACAGCCACAAGCTCCAGCGTCCGGGTGAAGGGGCGCCCCGCGACGATCGCCCGCGCGATCCGGCGCGAGGCGCGCTCCTCGCCGTAGTGAAAGAGGATATCGGCGATCTCGGCCTCGGAGGCGCTGTTGACGAGATCGGCGGCGGTCATCCCCACATCGCCCATCCGCATGTCGAGGGGGCCGTCCTTCTGGAAGGAAAACCCCCGCTCGGCCTGGTCGATCTGCATCGAGGAGACGCCGAGATCGAGGACGACGCCGTCGAGCGGCTCCCCCGCCAAGGCATCAAGCTCCGAAAACGTCCCCTCCACAAGGTCGAGCCGGTCGCCGTAGCCCGCCGCCCAGTCCTGCGCCATCTTGAAGACCGTCGGATCGCGGTCGATCCCGATGACCTTCCCCGCCCCGGCGGCAAGAAGGCCGCGCGCATAGCCGCCCGCGCCGAAGGTGCCATCGACCCAGACCCCGGAAACCGGCGCAACCGCCTGAAGCAGCGGCCCGAGAAGGACGGGAATGTGGGGAAACGGATCCGGAACAGGGGCGGCAGCGCTCATTCTCACCCCTTTGGCGGCAGGGGTGGAAGCAGGCTGCGCGGATCGAAGCCCTCGGGATACTGCCCGGCCAGCTTCGCGCTTTGAGCGCCGGCCTTGGCGGCATAGGTCTCGGGGTTCCAGATGCGGAAATAGTCGCCGGCCGAGATGAAGAACGCCTCGGTCTTCAGGCCGATCTTGTCACGGTATTTCTGCGGGATGGTCAGCCGGCCGTCGTCGTCGATCTGCGCCTCGAGGGACTGGCCATACATGCGCTCTTCGTTGATGAGACGGTCCGTGGACCCCCGCTGCATGAGCGCGATCTGGTCGTCGATCTCGTGGACGGCTTCCATCGAATAGACCTCCAGCCAGTCCTGGCTTTCCGGCCCGTAGACGATGACGATGTTGGGGCGAAGACCCTCTTTCCAGTCCGGATCGGAGGCCTCGATCACGCGGCGAAACGGGGCGGGGATGGACACGCGACCTTTCGCGTCCACCTTGAACGTATCCG
>JAGRDU010000045.1 GCA_020446905.1 Paracoccaceae bacterium
CTCGACGTGACGATCCAGGCGCAGGTGATTGACCTGATGAAGGACCTTGTCGCTGAGTTCCACATGGGCATCGTCTTCATCACCCACGACCTTGGCGTCATCGCCCAGACCGCCGACAAGGTCTCTGTCATGTATCTCGGCCGGCTGATCGAGGAAGGCCCCGTGCGCGAGGTGATCCGCAACCCCAAGCACCCCTATACGCAGGGCCTGATCGCGGCGCTGCCGAAGCTCGACGATCTCGACGCGCCGCTGACACCGGTCGCGGGCGACATCCCCTCGCCGCTCGAACGCCCCTCGGGCTGCGTCTTTCACACGCGCTGCCCGAAGAACATCGGCGAGGTCTGCAAGACCGCGCTGCCCGGCTACACGCAGGTCGATCCGACCCACCGGGTTGCCTGCCACCTTTACACGTCGGAGGCGGGCGCATGACCGAAACGCCGCTCATCACCGCCCGCGACCTCTCGGTCGGATTCAAGATCGGATCGGGGTTCTTCGGCAAGTCCGTCCTGAAGGCCGTTGACCATGTCGATCTCGACATCGCGAAGGGCTCGTTCTTCGGCCTCGTCGGCGAAAGTGGCTCGGGCAAGACGACGCTGGGCCGCGCGCTCCTGAAGGCCGTGCCGATCACCGGCGGGTCGGCGCGGTTCCGGGACGGCGAGGTCAACTACGACCTGACCACGCTCGCCGGGCCCGCGCTGAAGGACTACCGTAAGCGCGCCCAGCTGATCTTTCAGGACCCCTACGCCGCGCTCTCCCCGCGCATGACCGTGCGCGACATCATCGCCGAGCCGCTTGAGGTTATGGGACTTACGAAGACACGCGAGGAAACGGATGCAAGGGTCCGGGAAATCGCGGCAAAATGCCGTCTTAACCTTGAGCATCTCAGGCGTTTCCCCCATGCCTTTTCGGGCGGTCAGCGCCAGCGCATCTCGATCGCGAGGGCGCTTGTCTCGGGGCCGCAGTTTATCGTCGCGGATGAAAGCGTCGCCGCGCTGGATGTGTCGATCCAGGCGGATGTTCTGAACCTTCTCAAGCAGATACAGCGCGATCTCAAGATTACCTTCCTCTTCATCAGCCACGACCTTTCGGTCGTCGCCCATACCTGCGACCATGTCGCGGTGATGTATCTCGGACGGCTCGTCGAAAGCGCGCCGACGCGCACACTTTTCGCCGCGCCTCGCCACCCCTATACCAAGGCGCTCTTCTCCGCGATCCCCTCGCTCGACCCCGACGAGAGGGGACGCGCGCAGAAACTTCAGGGCGAGATCCCCTCGCCCACCAATCAGCCCTCGGGTTGCAAATTCCACACCCGCTGCCCCTTTGCGGTGGACCGCTGCAAGGCCGAAGAGCCGCAGCTTGAGCACCCCGGCGACGGGCATGAGGTGGCCTGTCACCGCTGGCGGGAATTGCTGGACGAGAAGGTCGCCTGAATGCTATCGGCCCCGAACGAAGGGGGCACGCCATGGGCAAGGTTCATCTGACGGGGTTTCTGATCTGCCGGACGCTGGAAGAGGCGGACCGGGTGTCCGAATACCTGCCCGAGCACATCCGCCTGACCCGTGAGGAACCGGGCTGCCTGCGGTTCGAGGTGCTCCGGTCCCAGGCCGATCCGGTGCGCTATGCCGTCGCCGAAAGCTACCGCGACCGCGCGGCCTTCGAGGCGCATCAGGCGCGACTGGCGCCGACGATCTGGGCGAAGATCACCAAGGGAATTCCACGCGAGTACGTGATCCGAGAGGAATAGTCAGCTGCCGTAGATGGCGCGGACGTAGCCCTTGGTCTCGGCATAGGGCGGGATGCCCCCGTGTTTCTCCACGGCCTCGGGGCCGGCATTGTACGCCGCCAGCGCCAGCTTCCAGTCGCCGAACCGGTCGTACATCATCCGAAGGTACCGCGCGCCGCCGTTGAGATTGTCGTGCGGATCGGTGGGATCGACGCCGAGACGCCGCGCCGTCGCGGGCATGAGCTGGGCAAGGCCGGTCGCCCCCTTGTTTGAAACCGCCCCCGGGTTCCAACCAGATTCCTGCTGCACAAGGCGCAGGAAGAGGTCCTCGGGGATGCCATGGCGCCGCGCGGCCTCGCGGGCAGAGGCAAAATACTGGCCCTTGTAGCGTCCCGAATAGCTTGGCACCGATGCCGGGACCGCTCCGACCTTGCCGTGCGGTGTCAGGCGCACCGACGCCTCGTATTGCGTCGCAGCGCGCGTATCGAGGATGGCGGTCTGCTTGCGGAACATCGCCAGACGCGACGTCGCACCGCCACCGAACGACAGCCCCTCGGCGGCCACCGGCCCTGCCACCAACGCGACCAATGCAATGAAAACCGGCAGCTTCATCTGTCCCCCGCCCCTGCGAGCGTCGCGACTATAGCAAAACCGCGCCCAAGTTCCAGCGCCTCGCGCGTACGGCATCACCCGGCCGCGCGGGTTTCTTCCGGCTGCACGATCGGCCCCTCCATCAGGTCCTCGATCAGCAAGTTCACGAGCTGGGCACGGCCGGTAACTCCGGCCTTCTTGTAGATGGAGTTGAGGTGCGTCTTGATCGTCCCTTCGGCCGACCCTCGCAGCGAGGCAATCTCGGCGATGGAGAAGCCCTTGATGGTGAAGCGCGCGACATCCGCCTCGGACGGGGTCAGATTCCATTCGGCAAAGTAGCCCTCGATGACCTCCCTCAGCGCGCCGGTCGCGACCGAAATGGTGCGCTGCGCCGCGGTCTGCTGATGCAGAAGCCGCCGCAAATAGATCGCCCCGAAGACCATCCCCGCGACAAGTCCGACATTCGCGAGAATCTCGAAGACGAGATGCGTCCGGTCCTCGCCATCAAGGAAGTCATGAGAGACGTCGACGACGAAGAACACCGTACACGCGGCCTGCAAGGCGATGATAAGACCGACGATAAGGGTCATCCTCGGCTGAGGGCGATGTTTTCCGTCGCTCATATGAAGCTCCTGTCGCGTCGACTCTACCGCCCGGCCGGGCGCCGCGATAGCCCCCTGTTGCAGGCCTGGTCCGGGCCCGCGCGAACTATTTGCCGGTGGACCCTCCCCGGTTAGTGGCCTATTAACCATGAGCGCCTCATCTGGCGGCATGGAACACCGCGGCGCACCGGCGCCGCCGCGCATCGAGGGAAGCGGAGGAAGTCATGGCAGGCTCGGTCAACAAGGTCATTCTGATCGGCAATCTTGGTCGCGATCCCGAAGTTCGGTCCTTCCCGAACGGCGGCAAGGTCTGCAACCTGCGCATCGCGACCTCGGAAACCTGGCGCGACCGGCAATCGGGCGAGCGCAAGGAAAAGACCGAGTGGCATTCGGTCGCGATCTTTTCGGAAGGCCTCGTGAAGGTCGCCGAACAGTACCTGAAGAAGGGCTCGAAGGTCTATCTCGAGGGCCAGCTCGAGACCCGCAAGTGGCAGGACCAGTCGGGCGCCGACCGCTATTCGACCGAGGTCGTTCTGCGCAATTTCGGCTCAACCCTCGTGATGCTCGATGGCCGTGACGGTGGCGGCTCGGGCGGCGGCTATGATGAGGACCGCTCGGGCGGCTACGGCGGCGGCTCTTCTTCGGGCGGCGGCTATGGCGGCCAGCAGGGCAGCCGGCAGGATCTCGACGACGAGATTCCGTTCTGACGCGTTGACGAGACGGCGACGAGATGCTCACGGGCCGCCGACGCGGCCCGTTCTTGTCTCTGCCGCCCTGCGGCTGGCGGAAGGGGTATTCTGGCCTGCGACGCTCCGCGCCCGGCGCTACCGGAGTGCGAGCGCTTCGCCGATCACCGACCGGACGGCTTCGCCGGGAACTTCGCTTGTGACGAAAGCCTCGCCGATCCCCTTTGCGAGGATGAAGCGCAACTTGCCGTCCACCACCTTCTTGTCCTGTCCCATCAGCGCGATCAGCGCCTCCGCCCCCGGCAGGTCGCCTGGAATGTCGGCAAGGTCGGTCTTCATGCCCATGGCCTTCAGGTGCGCGCGGACTCGGCTCGGCGCCTCCTGGCTGCAGAGGCCAAGCCGCTGGGACAGCTCGAAGGCCAGCGCGCAGCCGATGGCGACGCCCTCGCCGTGGAGCAGCCGGTCGGAATAGCCCGTCGCCTTCTCCAGCGCATGGCAGAAGGTGTGGCCGAGGTTCAGAAGCGCGCGGTCGCCCTCCTCTGTCTCGTCGCGCTCGACGATCCGCGCCTTCATTTCGACCGACCGGCGCACGGCATGCTGGCGCAATCCGGAATCCCCGGCGGCAAGCGCGGGGCCGTTCGCCTCGAGCCACTCGAAAAAGCCGGCATCCCCGAGCAGGCCGTATTTCACCACCTCGCCGTAGCCGGAAAGGAAGTCGCGCGCGGGCAAGGTCTCCAGCACCCGGATGTCGGCCAGCACCAGCGAGGGCTGGTGAAAGGCCCCGATCAGGTTCTTGCCATGGGCCGAGTTGATCCCGGTCTTGCCGCCGACCGAACTGTCGACCTGCGCCAGAAGCGTCGTCGGGATCTGCACGAAGCGCACCCCCCGGCGCAGCACCGCCGCGGCGAACCCGGCGAGATCGCCGATCACACCGCCGCCGAAGGCGATGACGATATCGCGCCGTTCCACCTTCTCGGCCAGCAGCCAGTCGACGGCGCGGGAAAACTCGGGCCAGCCCTTCGTCGCCTCTCCGGGCGGCAGCGCCAGCGCGGTCATCGCGATATCGCCAAGTCCGTCGCGGAGCGCCGCGAGATGCAGGTCCGAAACCGTATCGTCCGTCAGGACGGCTACGCGCCGGCGCCGCAGAAGCGGCGTGATCTCTGCCCCCGCGCGGGAAATGAGCCCTGCCCCGATGCGCACGTCATAGCTGCGCGCGCCAAGGTCCACGCGGACCGTGTCGATCATTGCACCGGTCATTCCCGCTCCAATACATCCGGGCGCGCGACCAGCGCCGCGATCACCTTCTGGGCCATGTCCTCGACGGTCATCTCGGGGTCGGCCTCGACCGTCAGGTCCGCAAGCGCATAGACCGGCGTGCGTGCGGCCAGAAGACCCGCCAGCGTCTCGCGCGGGTTCGCGGTCCGCAAGAGCGGCCGCGTCGTCTTGTGCTTCACCCGATTCCACAGAAGGTCAAGGTCCGCCTTCAGCCAGATCGAGATGCCCTTGTCATGGATCAGCGTCCGGTTGCCCGCCGCAAGAAAGGCGCCGCCGCCGGTCGACAAGACCGCTGGCGCACCGGCCATCAGACGGGTGAGGACCTCGCTCTCCCGCGCGCGAAAGAAGGCTTCGCCGTCGCGCGCGAAGATCTCGCCGACCGGCATGCTTGCGGCGCGCTCGATCTCCTCGTCCGAATCGAGGAACGGCACGGCGAGCGCGCGGGCGAGCGCGGTGCCGACCGCGGTCTTGCCGGCGCCCATCATGCCGATCAGCGCGACCGTCTTCTTCAGCCTCTGCCGCACGTCTCTTGCTTCCCCGGTTCTGCCCGCGCGGCGGCGCGGACCAGCACTGCGGCAACTTTCTGCCGCCACTGGCGTGATCTTGCTGCAATTGCCATATATAATCCGCGCCGGGCTGTGAAGACGAGTGCTGCAGTGGTTACAGAAACGACCCGAGGCAGGGGCAAAGAATCAAGAACGGCAGGACATCATGTTGCGCATCCTCAAGATCCTCCTCTTCCTTGGCGTGGTGGGCTTCGCTGGACTTTCGGGCTATGCCTATCTTGGCGACATGGCGCCCGAACGCGCGGAAGTCAGGATCCCGGTTGAGCTCAACGTCCAGAAATAGCGTTGCGGCTGCGCTTCTTGTGGCGCTGAGTTCGCTTCCGGCGGCCCGGGCGCGGGCCGAGGGTAGCGCGCCTCTTTCGGCAATCGACTGGCTTTCGAGATCCGTGGCGACACCGGGCGCCGTCGCGCCGGCGCGGCCGGCGCCTGCGGAGCCACCGGTGGCCACCGGGGTAGCGCGCGGCGCGATCTCGGTCACGCCGCTCGGGCTCAGGTCCTATGATGCGATCGGGCTGGCCCCCGCGTCGAAGGCGGGCCTGCCGGCCGACCTCTGGGGACCGACACCGCCCGAGGAATTGACCCGCCTCATCCGCGCCGAACGGATCGACACGCTGCCGGCGGTCCAGTCGCTTCTTTACACGCTTCTCCTCAGCGAGTTCTCGCCGCCCGTCGGGGCCGATCCCGAGGGCACGTTCTTCATCGCGCGGCTCGACAAGCTTCTTGATCTCGGTGCGCTCGATCCCGCGCTCGCGCTGCTCGAACAGGTCGACACGCCGACGCCCGAGATGTTCCGGCGCTGGTTCGACATCGCGCTCCTGACCGGGCAGGAGGATCGCGCCTGTGCCCTCATGCGCGACACGCCGGGGCTCGCACCGACCTTCCCGGCGCAGGTCTTCTGTCTGGCCCGAGGCGGCGACTGGAACGCGGCGGCGCTGTCGCTCAGAACCGGCGAGGCGCTTGGCTATATCGACGACGGCATGGGCGAACTGCTCGAACGGTTCCTCGACCCCGAATTATTTGAGGGGATGCCCGATCTTGCCCCCCCCGCCCGGCCCTCGCCATTGGTATTGCGGCTGATGGAGGCAATCGGCCAGGCGATCCCGACGGCAATGCTCCCGGTGCCCTTCGCGCAGGCCGACCTGCGCTCGAACGCAGGTTGGAAGACGCGGCTCGAGGCGGGCGAGCGACTTGCGCGGACCGCGGCGATCGAACCGAACCGTCTCCTAGGCCTTTACACGGAACGCAAGCCCGCCGCCTCGGGCGGCATCTGGGATCGGGTCGCGGCAGTCCAGGCCTTCGACGACGCGTTGCAGTCGGCTGATGCGGCGGCGGTGGCGCGCAACCTGCCGCGCGTCTGGTCCGAGATGACGGGGGCTGAGCTTGAGCCCGCCTTTGCCGCGCTCTATGGCCGTCCGCTCGCCGCGATGGGCCTTGGCGGCGATGCGGATAGCCTTGCTTTCCGCATCGGTCTTCTCTCGGACGATTTCGAGGCCATTGCCAAGGCGCGACGGCCAAGCGGACCCGAGGAGGAATTCCTGATCGCGATTGCTCTTGGCCTTGGCACCGAATCCGCGCCGCCCGACCAGATGGGCGCCGCGGTCGAAGTGGCGTTCTCTTCCGAGGGGCCGGTGTCGGAGCCGTTCGGCACAATGCTGACGGACGGTCGCCTTGGCGAGCTGATCCTGCATGCGGTCGACAAGATCACAGACGGCGCGCGAGGCGATCTGCGAGACGTGACCGAGGGGCTGCAACTCTTGCGGCGCGCGGGCCTTGAGACGACCGCCCGCCGCGCGGCACTTGAGCTTGTCCTTCTGGAACGCCGGGGCTGAGCGATGGCCGGCGCCCCCGATCCGGATGCGGCCCGCTGGATATCCGCCTTTCTCGAGGCGCAGGCGGCCGAGCTTGATGCAGCGCGCAACACGCTTCTTGCCTATGGGCGTGACCTCAAGGATTTCGCGGGCTGGCTCGCCCGGCGCGGCAAGGGCTTCGAAGCGGCGGCGCGGGACGATGTCGAACGCTACCTTGTCGCCTGCGAGGCCGAGGGCCTGTCCCGCGCGACCCGCGCCCGCCGCCTGTCGGCGATCCGCCAGCTTTTCCGTTTCGCCTATGAGGAAGGCTGGCGCGGCGACAATCCCGCGATCCAGATCGCCGGCCCGGCCAAGGCGCAACGACTGCCGAAGACACTGACGGTCGACGAGGTCGAGGCGCTTCTGGCCGCCGCGCGGGAGAGCGGCCGCAACCCGATGGAACGGCTTCGCAACGCCTGCCTCATGGAGCTTCTCTACGCGACCGGCATGCGGGTAAGCGAGCTTGTCGGGCTGCCTGTCGTCGCCGCGCGCGGCGATCCCCGCATGCTGCTGGTGAAAGGCAAGGGCGGCAAGGAACGGATGGTGCCGCTGTCCGCTCCGTCGCGCGAGGCGCTGGCGGCGTGGCTAGCCCTGCGCGATGCCGCGGAGAAACAGGCGCAGGCGGAACGGAAGACCCCGCCCACGCGCCACCTCTTCCCCGCGCGCGGCAAGGAGGGCCATTTGACCCGGCAGGCCTTTCATGGACTGTTGAAGGATTTCGCCGTCGCCGCCGGCATCGCGCCCGACCGCGTCACGCCCCATGTCCTGCGCCACGCCTTCGCAACGCATCTTCTGGCCGGCGGCGCCGATCTTCGCGTCATCCAGACGCTTCTCGGCCATGCCGATGTCTCGACGACCGAGATCTACACCCATGTGCTGGACGAGAGGCTGCGCAGCCTTGTCCTTGAGCATCATCCGCTGGCCCGTGCACCCGGCGAGACGTCGCGGGACGCTTGAAGCGTCGCGGCCGCTCGCCCATAACTCGGCCAGAACATGAGGGACGCGCATGACGACGGCAGGCACTCTGGACACCGCCTTCTGGTTGACGGCAGGGGCGATCGCATTCCTCCTTCTCCTGTCGGCCTTCTTCTCGGGCTCGGAAACGGCGCTGACGGCCTCCTCGCGCGGCAAGCTGCGCGCCCAGGCCGACAAGGGCAACCGGGGCGCCGAGGCCGCGCTTGAGGTCAAGGAGGACGGCGAGCGCCTGATCGGCGCGATTCTCCTGGGCAACAACGTCGCCAATATCCTTTCGGCCTCGCTCGCAACGGCGCTCTTTTCCAGGATGTTCGGGGCGAACGGCGTCGCCATCGCGACCCTCGTGATGACCGTCCTCGTCCTCGTCTTCGCCGAGGTCCTGCCGAAGACCTATGCGATCACTGCGCCCGAGACGGCGGCGGCGCGCGTCGCGCGGCTGGTCCGGCTCTTGATCCTGGTGCTTTCGCCCGTCGTCACGCTGGTCCGTGCGATCGTGCGGGGTCTCCTCCTGCTCTTCGGCGTCAGGACAGACCCGGACGGCCATATCCTCTCGTTCCGGGACGAGATTGTCGGCGCGCTGGCGCTTGGCCATTCCGAGGGGGCGGTTCAGAAGGAGGATCGCGACCGGCTGCTCGGCGCGCTCGACCTTTCGGACCGGACGGTCGAGGAGATCATGCGCCACCGCAGCCAGATCGAGATGCTGGACGCCGATGCGGAACCGAATGCGATCATCAGCCAGGTCCTCGCCTCGTCCCACACGCGCCTGCCGCTTTTCCGGGGAGAGCGGGAGAACATCGTGGGCGTGATGCATGCGAAAGACCTTCTGCGGGCGGTCGAGGCCTTCCTGCGGACCGGCGACGGAAAGCTCGATTCGGTGTCGGACCTCGACATTATGGGGGTGGCGAAGGCGCCCTATTTCGTGCCCGACACAACCCCGCTCGACGAGCAGATGCGCGAGTTCCTGAAGCGGCGCACCCATTTCGCGCTTGTCGTCGACGAATATGGCGACCTGCGCGGCCTCATCACGCTTGAGGACATCATCGAGGAGATCGTCGGCGAGATCACCGACGAGTTCGACATCGACGCCGAGCATCCCCTGAAACGCACCGACGCGGGCGACTGCATCGTCGACGGCGCGATGACGATCCGCGATTTCAACCGCGCCACAGACTGGGTGCTGCCGGACGACGAGGCGAACACCGTCGCCGGCCTCGTCATCCACGAGGCGCAGATGATCCCGAGCGAGGGGCAGGTCTTCTCGTTCCACGGCTTCCGGTTCGAGGTGCTCGCCCGCAAGGACAACCGGATCACCCGGCTGAAGATCCGTCCGCTCTGATCCTCAGCGCGACTTGAAGAGCGATCCGAGAACCCCGCGCACGATCGCCTGACCGGTCTTGGTGCCAAGCTGCCGCACGAGGCTCTTGCCGAATGCGGTCGCGAGGCTGTCGGAGCGCGTCGTGGACCGGCGCGAGGTCGAACGGCCGACCTCGCCCCCGTCATAGCGGCGCGCCTGCTTCAGCTCGCGCAGCTCGGCCTTCATCTTCTCCTCTTCGGCCTCGGCTGCCGCCGCCGCTTCCGCCGCCTGGGTGGATCGCGCCTGCAGCCGCTCGAAGGCCGAGTCCCGGTCGATCACCGTGTCATACTTGAAACCGAGCCCCGAGGCCGAGATGACTGCCTTGCGTTCCTCGGGTGTGATCGGTCCGAGACGGCTTGCGGGCGGGCGCACGAGTGTGCGTTCCACCATCCCGGGCACGCCCTTCGCCTCAAGGAACGAGGTCACGGCCTCGCCGGTCCCGACTTCCTTGATCGCGGTCTCGGTATCGAAGCGGGGGTTCGGGCGATAGTTCTCGGCGGCGCGGGCAAGGTCCTTCTGGTCCTTCGCGGTGAAGGCGCGCAGCGCGTGCTGCACCCGGTTGCCGAGCTGGCCAAGGATGTCGTCCGGCACGTCGGCGGGATTCTGGGTGATGAAATAGACGCCCACCCCCTTCGAGCGGATCAGCCGCGCGACCTGCTCCACCTTGTCGATCAGCGCCTTCGGGGCGTCATCGAAGAGAAGATGCGCCTCGTCGAAGAAGAAGACGAATTTCGGCTTGTCGGGATCGCCCACCTCGGGGAGTTCCTCGAAGAGTTCCGACAGAAGCCAGAGCAGGAAGGTCGCGTAGAGCCGCGGCGAGTTCATCAGCTTGTCGGCGGCGAGGATGTTCACCTGCCCCCGCCCGTCGGGCAGCAGCCGCATCATGTCCGCGATTTCCAGCGCCGGTTCAGCGAACAGCCGGGTGCCGCCCTGGTTCTCCAGTACCAGAAGCTGCCGCTGGATCGAGCCGACCGAGGCCGGGGACACGTTGCCGTAGCGCAGGCCGATCTCGGCGGCGTGCTCGCCCACCCAGACCAGCATCGCCTGCAGGTCCTTGAGGTCGAGAAGCGGCAGCCCCTCCTCGTCGGCGACGCGGAAGGCGATATTCAGCACGCCTTCCTGTGCGTCCGACAGCCCCATGAGGCGCGAGAGAAGCAGCGGCCCCATCTCGGTCACCGTGGTGCGCACAGGTGTGCCCTGCTCGCCGAAGATGTCCCAGAAGGCGACCGGGAATGCGCCATAGGAAAGGGTGTAGCCGATGGTCTGTGAACGCTTGACGAAGGCGTCGTGGAGTTTGGATTCGGATGAGCCGGACATCGCGAGGCCGGCAAGGTCGCCCTTCACGTCCGACAGGAAGACAGGGACACCGGCAGCCGAAAACGCCTCGGCCAGGATCTGCAGTGTGACGGTCTTGCCGGTGCCGGTCGCGCCGGCGATCAGCCCGTGCCGGTTGCCGTATTTCAGCAGCAATTCCTGCGGCGTGGTATAGCCCTCGCCCCCGCCGCCCACGAAGATTCCGTTCTCGGTCAGCACGCCGGCCCCCTCTTACATCACGTCTCCTAGGCCACAATATGAGGCAACCGGCCGGCGCGCCAGTGGTCAGGCGTCGGGTGCGGTTTCCGCGGCGCAGAAATCCGGGGCCATGTCGTCGGGTTAGGGAAACTCGCATTGCGGCTTCCAGATTTCCGAACAATTTCAGCTTCCTGTGTCCGGATTTGGGTTGACGGGCCAATGCGAACGTCATAGCGTCGCCCGCAATACTAAGTCGGCCAGTCCGACAGGGAGCACAACACACGAAAAGGGCCCTGCGGGGCCCTTTTTGCTGCGCACGCCTACCGCCCCCGACCGGCGAAAACGCGCCTGCAGCCCGGGTTTCGCGTTTCGCCCCTGACACTCCCGAAAGGCCATGATATGGGCGGGCGACACTCCCCGAGGACAAACGGAAAGAACATGTCCCTGATCGCAAAACCGTTGAGCATCGCCCTGCTTCTGAGCCTTGCCGCCCCGCTCGGCGCGCAGGAAACCCAGGCCCCCGCACCGACCGAACCCGCCGCGCCGGCGGCCGAGGCACCTGCGGCACCGGCCGCGGCCGCGCCGGCTGCCGACGGGATCGGCAAGCCCTACGTGGCCGAGAAATTCGAATCCTGGGAACTGCGCTGCGTGCGGACCGAGGACGGGTCCGACCCCTGCCAGCTTTACCAGCTTCTCATGGACAAGACGACCGGCAAGCCGATCTCCGAGATCAGCCTGCTGCCGCTGCCCGAGGGTGGCGAGGCGGCGCTTGGCGCGACCATCATCACGCCGCTTGAGACCCTGCTGACCCAGCAGCTGAACATCACCGTTGATGGCGGCAAGACCAAGCGCTACCCCTTCACCTTCTGCGCGGATGTCGGCTGCGTCGCGCGGGTCGGCTTCACCAAGGAGGAAGTCGAGGACTTCAAGAAGGGCAATGTCGCGGTGATTTCGGTCGTCCCGGTCGCCGATCCCAATCGCACCGTCGACGTCGATATTTCCCTCAAGGGGTTCACTGCCGGTCTTGAGGCCGTGCAAAAGGCCTTTGCCGCGAACAAGAAGTAAGGACTTTTACAGTCTCGACGTCGCCGCCCCTTCTTGCGGGGGCGGCGTCTTGATTCAGGCGGCCTTCAGCGCGAGGACCGCGTTCAGCCCGCCAAAGGCGAAGGCGTTCGACAGAACGGCTTTCACCTTCTTCTGGCGCGCGGTGTTCGGCACCACATCGAGGACGCATTCGGGGTCCGGTTCCTCATAGCCGATGGTCGGCGCGATCACGCCGTCGCGCAGCGCCATGATGCAGGCCAGAAGCTCGACCGCGCCGGTGCCGCCGATAACATGACCGTGCATCGACTTGGTCGACGAGATCATCAGCCGGTCAGCGTGGTGGCCGAACGCATGGGCGACGGCGGCGCATTCCGTCTTGTCGTTCGCCATCGTGCCGGTGCCGTGCGCGTTCAGATAGCCGACATCCTCGGGGTTCAGACCGGCATCGGCCAGCGCCCCGGTCATGGCCCGTTCGGCCCCCGTCTGGTTCGGCATCACGATATCGGCGGCGTCCGAGGTCATGGCGAAGCCCACCACCTCGGCGAGGATCTCGGCCCCGCGCGCCTTGGCGTGCTTCCAGTCCTCGAAGACGAAGACCGCCGCGCCTTCGCCCTGCACCATGCCGCTGCGGTTGGCGCTGAAGGGTCGGCAGGCGTCCTTGGACATCACCCGCAGGCCCTCCCAGGCCTTGATGCCGCCGAAGCACAGCATTGCCTCGGCGCCGCCCGTCACCATTGCCCGCGCGGCGCCCGCGCGGACCATCTGGAACGCGAGGCCCATCGCGTGGTTCGACGAGGCGCAAGCCGTCGCGACAGTGAAAGATGGCCCCCGCAGCGCGTATTCCATGCTGACATGGCTGGCGGCCGCGTTGTTCATCAGCTTCGGCACGACGAAGGGGTGGACGCGGTTCTTCCCCTCCTCGTAGACGGTGCGGTAATTTTCGTCCCAGGTATTGACCCCACCCCCGGCGGTGCCGAGCACGACACCGCATTCGAGGCCGAGCTTGCCCCGGAAATCGAGGCCGGACTGCGCCAGCGCCTCTTTCGCCGCGACCAGCGTGAACTGGGTGAATCGGTCGTAGAGCGCAATGTTCTGACGGTTGAAACAGGTCTCCGGTTGCCAGTCCCGGACCTGCGCGCCGATCCTGATCGACAGTCGATCCACATCGCGGATGTCCAGCGGGCCGATGCCGCAGCGCCCCTCGCGCATCGCCTCGAGCGTGGTCGGGACGTCATGCCCGAGGGCGTTGATGGTGCCCGCACCGGTAATCGCGACGCGCCTCATGCCCTGGCGGCCACCAGCCCCTCGACGGCCGCGATGATCGCCGCGACCGAGGTAATGTCGAACGCGCTCTTGCCCGGCTCGTTCGCGTTGAAGGGCACCGAGACGTCAAAGCTTTCCTCGATCGCGAAGATCGCCTCGACCAGCCCGAGGCTGTCGATGCCAAGCTCCTCAAGGCTCATCTCGGGGGAGACCTCGGCGGGGTCGAGCACGGCCTGTTCGGCGAGGATCGCGATCACCCTGTCCCTAACGCTCATTTTCCTGCTCCGATTCCGTTTCGCCTGCATCGCCCGCCTTTGTAACAGCGCCGCGAAGCCCGGCGACCTGATCGAAAAGACGCGGCAAGCGGCGGATGTTCTTCCAGGCCTGAATGTGCGTCTCCATCTTGATCGCGGGATAGCCCAGCATCACGCGGCCAGCAGGAACGTTGGACATGATCTTGGTCGCCCCGCCCGCGATCACGTCATCCCCGATGAAGATGTTGTCGACGACGCCGCATTGCCCGGCGAGGACGACGCGATTGCCGATCTTGACAGAGCCGGCGATGCCGGTCTGGCCACAGAGCAGGCAATCCTCGCCCACCGTGACGTTGTGGCCAAGGTGCACGAGGTTGTCGATCTTCGTGCCGTTGCCGATCGAGGTCGCCCTGATCGTGCCGGCGTCGATCGTGGCATTCGCGCCGATCTCGACATCGTCGCCGATCTGGACGCCGCCGAGCGAATGGATACGCAGCCATTTCTGCGCCCGGACCTCGCCGCGCTGGCCGAGTGTCTCGCGGATCTCCTCGACGCCGGATTTCTCGGGCGTGACAAAGGAAAAGCCGTCGCCGCCGATGGCTGCGCCGGACTGGCAGATGAAGCGGTCGCCGATGCGGACGTTGCGGCCGATCCGGACGCCGGCATGGATGAGGGCGCCGTCACCGATCCTGCAGTCCTCGCCAATGGAGACGTGGCTCGCGATCCGCGCGCCGGCGCCGATGCGCGTGCCTGCGCCGATGACGACGAAGGGGCCGATCGCCGCGCCCTCGCCGATCCGGCCACCGGGGGCGACGATGGCAGTCTCGTGGATGCCGTGCACGATGCGGGGGCCGGGATCGAAACCGCGCGTGATCGCCGACATTGCGAGGCGAGGCCGCGGCACGAAAATCGCCGCCTTAAGTCCCAGCGACTGCCAGTCGGCCCCAGGCCATAGCACCGCCGCCCGCGCCTTGCCGGCCGCGATACCGCTGGCATACTTCGGATCCATCGCAAGGGCGAGGTCCTCGGGTCCGGCCATGGCGGGTTCTGCCGCGCCGGAAAGCACAATCCGGAGGTCGCCCTCGGCCTCGGCGCCGATCGCCGCCGCGATGGCGGCCACACTGTGACTGGTCGTCATTCCCTGCCGTCCTGTCCGGGCCACGATCGGCCCGAAACAGGATTTAGCCCTGAACCTCGGGCAAAACCACCCCGGCGGCCTTCATGGCGTCCAGAATCCGCCGGTCGCGGCCATAGATGTCCCGCCGGTACTCGATCCGGCCCCGCGCATCGGGGAAGGCGGTGAAATAGACAAGGTGCACCGGCACAGGCGTCTCGAGCTTGATGGTGTTCTCGGACCTCGTGTCGAGATGTTGCTTGAAGAGCCCCCGCGGGTCGTCCGTCTGCGGCGCAAGCAGCGCGTAGGCAAAGTCGAAGGGCTGGCCAAGGCGGATGCAGCCATGGCTGAAGGCTCGCACCTCTTTCTGGAAGAGGGACTTCGAGGGCGTGTCGTGCAGGTAGATGTTCCACTTGTTCGGGAACATGAACTTCACGAGGCCGAGCGCGTTGCCGTCCGAGGGCGGCTGGGACATCGAGAAGGGAAAGTTGCGCTCGGTGAACTGGGTGAAATCGGTCGCGTCGCGGTCGACGACCCTGCCCCGCCGGTCGACGATCTTCAAGTGCCCCGCCGCGCGCGGATTCTTCTGCAGCATCGGCAGGTATTCCTTGACCGTGATCGAGCGCGGGACGTTCCAGGTCGGGTTCACGACCATGAACTCCATCTGGTCCGAAAACTCGGGGCTGCGCCGGTCGTTCTGATCCATGCCGATGACTGAGACCGTCTCGAACGTGACCTTTCCGTCATCGACGATCTTCGCGGTGAAATCCGGCAGGTTGACCCAGACGTGCCGCTTGCCAAGCGGCAGACCGTTCATCCAGCGCAGGCGCTCCATCGCAACAAGAACGGCGCCCAGACGGTCGGCCGCACCGACGTTGATCTCGGCGATGGTGCCCTTGCCGGCGACACCATCCGGTGTGATGCCGTGGTCGATCTGAAAGGCCTGAACCGCCTTCTGAATATCGCTGTCATAGACCGCCGAGGCCGTCCGGCCGAGATAACCCATCCGGATCAGCCGGTCGCGCAGCGCGACCACGGCTTCGCCGGTGTCGCCGGGGCCAAGGTCCCGCGCCGGAACCTCGGCGCCCCAGCCGCCGGCCGTGACCGTCGCCGCAAGGTCGAAACGGGCGCGGCGCAGCGCGTCGTATTGCGGCATGTGCGGCGGCAGGCTGCGCAGGAAGGCCGCGGGATCGGTGCCGGCGATACCGGCGAGCAGATACCCAGGCGCCTTGACAGGAACCTCGCGCACGAGGCCTGCGTCGATCTTCGACGGCGTGACGAAGCCGGTCGAGACGTCATGCGCATAGGCCAGATAGGCCTCGGTCATCTCGGCCTCGAGCCGGCCGCGCTGGCGCTCGGAGGCGACGTTGGCGAAGGCGGCCCGCAGCGCCGCGACGTCGTGGACGCCGTCCGGCAGCCCATGCTCGCCCGCACGCTCCATCGCGTCGAGCACGGCGCCGCGTCGCGCGGCGTCGGCGGCGGAGGTCCAGATCGGCGCGTAATCGCGCGCCTTGTAGAATGCGGCGACCGCGTCCTTTCCTGTCACTTCCTCGGAAACGGCCTGGCGAAACGCGAGATCCGCTGGCGTTATCGCACCGGCTTGCGTGCCGATCAGTGCCGCCGCGACAGCAAGGACGGCAAGCCCGGACGCAGTGCCGCGAAAGATGCCGATGCTGCGCCGTTCCTGCCTCATGAATGCCTCGAGATTCTGTTGTTTTAGGGCCCGATCCAATGTCCGAAATTCTCGCGTCCATGTCCACATCCCGCGGCAGTTTTCGGCCCCTCGCAGGTCTGAAAATGTGCCCGGCGCGCAACAGGTCGAGGGAAATAAGTGCAGGCCGGCAACAGGCTGGAAATGTGCGCAATTTATTGCCGATCGGCGTGCCTTTTCCGTGCTGGAAACGATTAAGCCATTGGCGCGAAGGGTGTCCCGTGGCATAAGGTGCGGGCATCCGGGGGGATACGAAGCTGCGGCAAACGCGGCGGAAAGACGGGACAGGCAAATGTCAAACAACGCAATTGCGGGGATTTCTCGGCGTGGACTGCTTGCGGCGTTCGCTGCAACGACTGTGGCAGCAGCCCCCACATGCTCGAATGCCTTCGGGTTTCTGAAAGGTGCGGGCGATGTGCGGCGGATTCGGATGTATTCGGGCCGTACCGGTGAAAGCCTCGACACGATTTACTGGATCGAGGGGCAGTATATCCCCGAGGCCCTGAACGAGATCACCTATTTCATGCGTGACTGGCGTTCGGACAAGACCAAGGAGATCGACCCGCGCACCATCGATATCGCAGCGGCTGCGCACCGGCTTCTGGATGTGAGCGAGCCCTACATGTTGCTCTCCGGCTACCGGACGGCGCAGACCAACGCGATGCTGCGGTCGTCCTCGCGCGGGGTGGCGAAAAACTCCCTGCACATGCGCGGCCAGGCGGCGGACCTGCGCCTTCGGTCGCGGTCCGTGCCGCAGATCTATCGTGCCGCGACGGCCTGTGAGGCGGGCGGCGTCGGCAAGTACTCGAGGTCGAACTTCGTGCACATGGATTGCGGTCCGGTTCGCACCTGGGGCGCCTGAACGCGAAGAGACGATGATCGAAAGGGCGCCCCGCGGGGCGCCTTTTCGTTTCCGCTCCTGCGCCCCCGGGTCATCCCTTGCGCTTTGGGCCGTCGTCCGTCTTGCGCGGGCGTACCGTGTTCTCATAGCGGCTGAAGTTCATCGCGCTGTCGGACTCGGGGGTCGCGCGCTGCGATCCTTCTTCGGCCGTGCGGGAAAACCCCGCCTCCGGGGAAGTCTCACCCTCGTATCTCGACCGCAGAAGACCCGCGTCCCGCTCAGGCGCGGGATCTTCAGCCCGGGAACGGTTCAATTGCGCGGCAATACCGGGCCGGCTGTAGAGGATGCCGCCGCGCGGCGCGTCGAGGTCTGGCTGCGGCGCCGCCTGGCTCTCGGGGGCCGTGTTGACGGCCGCTTGGTCGCGGACCCACCCGGGGATCCAGAGGCCAGCGCCGAGCAGGAAGAACGTGAAGCTGTAGATCGAGGTCCAGACGTGGACAGTGTAAAGCACGAAGCTCAGCCCGGCGAAGGTGATCGTCCAGGCCAGGCGCATATTGTCGGCCCTTGTCCCGGCGGTGGTCTTGGCAAGTCCCACCCGGAAGACAGCATCCGCATAGGCGATGCCGAGAATGAGCAGGGCCGGAATGCCATAACGCATCGCGGTCAGAAGCCAGAAGTTGTCGACGCTACCCCGCAGCATGTAATCCGGGCGGACCCAGTCCCTGAAGCCGAGGCCTAGGAACGGATTTTGCCAGATGTTGTAGATTGCCCATTCGTTGATGATCGCCCGATAGTAGGCGGTCTGCGGCGAGAAGGTCGCATAGGTCATGAGAACCTTGGACGGTGTCCGGTTCGACAGCATGTCGATCGTGACATACATCAAGGCAAAAAGGCCGAGCAGATACCACCAGCGGCCGGGGTGCTTGCGGAAAATGAAGGCCCAGGAAATGAGGCCGATCTGCAGCATTGTCGACAGAAGCGGCGCGCTCGACAGAGCCATCACGGTGCCGACAACCACCGCCGCCGTCATGATGATCCGCTTGACCAGCGACGCCGCCCCCCTCAGCCCGACGAAGACGAGCGAGAAGAACATCGAGCAGAAAAGGCCCTGGTGGATCGGGTGGGAAAAGAAGACCTGCGCCCGCTCCAGGCCGCCGCGCGTGGGGTTGGCGACATCCTCCCAGGCCATGAAGAGCGGCAGGCCCCGGAATACCTTGGGCCAGAAGGCGACCCCGGTCTTCATCTCGACAAGACCGAACGGCAGCGTGATGAGGATCATGATGAAGCCGACGCGGATCATTGCCGCGAAGGCCTCGGGCGTGCGGACGTAGACCCGACCCATGAGGTAGCCGCCGATGAACTCGATCGAGGTAGAACCGATGCTCTGGATTACGATTTCGGGATTGTTCTTGGCCGTCGAGATCGTTGCCCAGCCGATGAAGGCAAAGAGCAGCCAGTCGACCGGATAGATCTTGCCGAGCCTGCCGCTGAAGAGGTCCGCCAGCATCGGCACGAACATGATCAGAAGGACGATCCGCGGTCCCGACAGTGCAACCGAGCCGAGGTTGATCATCGCCGGCAGGAAGAGGGAGTAGAGGTAGACGACGCAGACCGTCGCCAGATAGTGTCGGTTCGCCGACAGCGCCTTGCCGGCGCCGCCCTGCGGGCCGGCCCCGTTGCCCAGCGTCAGACTGCCGCTCTGGTCAACCACGTCGGGTGCGTCCCTCTTCCTCAGTCTCGCCGTCTGGTACACGCCCTGCCCGTCTTGGGCGAGCGCAAAGTGCCCGCAGATCGCCAAAGGGCTTCAATTCCCTGCGATAGCCTGTCCAGGCCGTTCCGGATCGCGCACAAAACCCCGGCGCGCGCGCGATTGTGGACGCCCCATCCCGGCACCCATCAACGCTCCGCAGGCGTGAGCTCGAAGGCGCCGATGTCCGGGCCCTTGTCGGCCGACCGAGAGACCCCGCGCAGATCGGTCTTCGGCGCATAGGCCGGGTCGGCGCCGTCGACGAGCATGGCGATGCCGGCGCGCGCAGGGCGGAAATCCTGCGTCTCGACCGCGACAAACTCTCTCGGCCCGCCGTAGATCGCATTGCCGACATCTTTGATCGCGGCGCCCTGCAGGATGATTTGCCCTGCGAGGTTGTTGGCGACAACGACATTCTGTGAAGGCTCGCCCTTCTTGCCGCTGTCGATCATTATCCGCGGGTAACCAAGCCGGACCCCACCGGGGTTCACCACGGTATTGTTCGCGACGATCCCGTTCGTCGCGCCGGACAGCGAGATGCCGTGATAGGACGAGACCGCGACGAGGTTGTTCGTCACCTGAAACCCGTCGAGCCGCCCGTCGAAGATCGCGATCCCCTGCGAAACGCATTCGATGCCGCTCCGCTTCGGCGACCGCCATTCGTAGAACTCGTTCGCGTCGATCACGACATTCTTCATCACACCGAATCCTGGCGTGCCATTTTCGTCGGCCGACCACATCTGCACCATGTCGGGATGGTTGCCGTCGATGACGACGCAATCCTCGATGATGTTGGCCCGCGCCGTGGAGTTGTCGCCAAGAAGGCGCATCCCGTCGGCCGAGTGTCCGCGGATGATGTTGCCCTCGATCAGCGCGTGGGTCGCGTAGGAGTTGATCCCGGTGTAGACGGCCGTCATCAGGTTCTTGCGGATCACGACCCCGTCGCCGCTGCGCACGAGGAAACCGTCGACCTTGTGGCTTTCCCAGGTCGCAGGGCTCCAGCCGACATAGCCAGAGGCATCCTCGGTGCTGCGCATGTCGAGGTTTTCGACCACGAGATTGCTGACGTCGCCCGCGATCACCACGAGCGCGATGTCCGCAGGCGCGCCACGCGGATAGACCGACATGCCGGAAAGCGTGATGTTCGCTGTATCGCCGATCTGGACGCCGTCCGCCTGGGCGCCGCGTGCGCCCTCGATCCGGATGCCGCCTTTCGGCGCCCGCCCCGAGATGGTCAGGATGCCGTGGTGGCCGGGCTCGAGGATCAGCCGGTCTCCGCCCTCGAGCGTGCCCGAGGACAGCGCCGCCTCCACCGAGGAAAACTCGTCCGCCGCGACAACTGCGGCGAGCGCGGCCTTTGCCTCGGCCGTCAGCGCCGCCCCCGTCAGCGGTTCGGACGGGGCCACGAAGTAATCCTTCGCCGGCGCCACACCTGCCGCCAGGGCCGCCGCGATGGCCAGCCCGAGCGTCTTCCAATCTGAAATCACTGTCATACTATCCACTTTCTGTCTGTCAGCCTGACGACCTCGCCAGGTGTCCCGCCTGTCTCCTCTCTGAGGTTGAAGCAGCAAGCGACTGGCGGGCCAGCGAAATTCGCGTCCCTGCCAAAGCATGACATCTGTCGGGGCTTGCCGCAACGCCGGCCTCGCCTGCCCTTCGGCGACCGGCGGTCGGTCGCCGGGCTGTCTACTAATGTTTTAGTTTGACAAACCGTCCAGCCCCGGCGATCCTTCCCCCGTCGGTTAGCGCTGACACAATAATCTCAGGGAGGAGACAGGATGCGGAAGTATCTTCTCTCCGCAGTGGCAGTGAGTGCTGTCATTGCGGGGGCTGGTTCGGCTTGGGCCGACGCAGCGGCCGCGCAGAAATGGATCGATTCCGAGTTTCAGCCCTCGGCTCTGTCGAAGGACGAGCAGATGGCCGAGATGGAGTGGTTCATCAAGGCGGCGGAGCCCTTTGCGGGCATGGAAATCAACGTGCTGTCGGAAGGCATTCCGACGCATTCCTACGAATCCGAAGTCCTGACCAAGGCCTTCGAGGAGATCACCGGGATCAAGGTCAATCACCAGATCCTCGGCGAGGGCGAGGTCGTCCAGGCGGTGCAGACGCAGATGCAGACGCAGCGCAACCTCTATGACGGCTACGTCAACGACAGCGACCTCATCGGCACACACTCGCGCCTGCAGCTCGCCTATCCGCTCTCAGACATGATGGCGGGCGGCTGGGCGGACGTGACCAACCCCGGGCTCGACCTGCCGGACTTCATGGGGACGAGCTTCACGACCGGTCCGGACGGAAAGCTCTACCAGCTCCCGGATCAGCAGTTCGCGAACCTCTACTGGTTCCGCAAGGACTGGTTCGACCGGCAGGACCTTAAGGACGCCTTCAAGGCCAAGTATGGCTACGACCTTGGCGTGCCGGTGAACTGGTCGGCCTACGAGGACATCGCCGAATTCTTCACCAACGACGTGAAGGAGGTCGACGGCGTCCAGATCTACGGCCACATGGACTATGGCAAGCGTGCGCCCGACCTTGGCTGGCGCATGACGGACGCCTGGCTTTCGATGGCCGGAGCGGGATCTCCTGGTGAACCCAACGGCGTGCCGATCGACGAATGGGGCATCCGGATGGAAGCGGGTTCCTGTAACCCCTCCGGCGCGAGCGTCAGCCGCGGCGGCGAGGCGAACGGCCCGGCGGCGGTCTTCGCGATCGCGAAATGGGACGAGTGGCTCAGGAAGTACGCGCCGCCGGGTGCGGCCTCCTACGACTTCTACCAGTCGCTTCCGGCCCTTTCGCAAGGCAACGTCGCCCAGCAGATCT
>JAGRDU010000046.1:0-22766 GCA_020446905.1 Paracoccaceae bacterium
GGCGTGTGGTTCCAGTAGGCGGTCTTCACGGCCGTCACGAAGTTGGTGATCCCAGGCCCGTTCTGCGCGATGATCATCGCCATCTTGCCGGTCGTGCGGGTGAAGCCGTCGGCCATGTAGCCGCCGTTGCATTCGTGGGCGACGTCCCAGAAGGTGATGCCTGCCTTCGGGAAGTAGTCCGAGATCGGCATGAAGGCGGATCCGATGATGCCGAAGGCATGTTCGATTCCGTGCCGTTGCAGCACTTTCACAAAGGCTTCCTCGGTCGTCATCTTCATGGTCGTTCCTCCGCATCCCGCCATTTGGCGCGACTTTACGGGGGTGCACCGCCACGCAGTAGGGCCAGTCAGGCCGGCCGCTTAACGCCAGTTTCACGGATCAGCCGGGCGATTGTCGCCACGCCTTCCGCGATGCGACCCTGCGGGATGGAGGAATAGGCCAGCCGGTAGGTATCGCCGGGTGCGGTCCCGGGCGCGAAGAAGGGCCGGCCCGGCTCGATCAGCACGCCTGCCTCGCGCAGCGCCGCTGCGAGCGCCACCGTCTCCTGCCCCGGCGCCCGCATCCAGAAGCTCGACCCACCGAAGCCGCCCTGCCCCGCGATTTCCAGCCCCTCGGCGCGGATCGCCTCGTCCATCGCCATCCGCCGCCGCCGGTAGGCCGCGTTCAGCCGGTTGATGAGCGCATCGTAATGGCCGAGCGCAAGGAAATAGGCGGTCGTGCGCTGGATATGCCCGGGAGGGTGGCGCAGCATTGCGGCGCGCAACGCGCGCGCCTCGCGGATGAACCCCTCGGGCGCAACAAGATAGCCGAGCCGCAGGCCGGGAAAGAGCGACTTGGAGAACGAGCCGATGTGGATCACCCGCCCCTCGCGGTCGAGCGACTTGAGCGCGGGGGCGGCGGGTTTCAGGAACGACATCTCGAACTCGTAATCGTCCTCGACGATCAGGAAATCCTCCCGCGTCGCGCGCTCCAGGAGCGCCACGCGGCGGTCCATGGGCATCGTCGCATTGGTGGGGCATTGGTGGCTGGCTGTGGTAAAGACTGCCGCGACGCCCTTCGGCACCGCGTCTGGCGGCAGGCCGTCGGCATCGACATCGACCGGGCGCACTTCGGCCCCGAGCTGGCCAAGGATCATGCGCAGACCGGGATAACAGGGGTTCTCTACCGCTGCCGCGCGCCCAGGGCCGAGAAGCACGGCCGCCGCGATCCAGAGCGCGTTCTGCGCCCCCATGGTCAGAAGGACCTCGCCCGGCCGCGCGGCGATTCCCCGGCGTGGCAGGATGGTGCGCGCGATGTATTCCACCAGCATCGCGTCGTCGGCCTCATAGAAGTCGTCCGTCAGGACCCCGAAGTCCCGCCGCCCCAGCGCCCTCAGCGCGCATTGTCGCCAGTTCTGGTGGTCAAACAGCGTCGCGTCTGCCTGGCCGTAGACGAAGGGAAAGGGATAGGCATGCCAGTCCTTCGGCTTTTCCGGCAGAAGATGGGCCGTGAAGCGCCCGCCCGTGACGCGGCGCCAATCGATGCTGTCGCGCGGCTCGGAAGCGGTCAGGTCAAAGCCGGGGTGGCTCGGCGCGTTCTCCGACACGAAATAGCCGGACCGGCCACGCGCGGCCACATAGTCGCCGGCGACAAGTTCCGTATAGGCAAGGGTCACGGTAATCCGGCTGACGCCGAGATGCCGCGCGAGGCCGCGGCTGGAGGGCAGTTTTTCGCCCGGGCGAAAGCGGCCGCGCAGGATGCCACCTGCCACCATCTCCTGGATCTGCTGTTGCAGCGTACCGCTCGCGCCGGGCGTCAGGAAGAAGGCTTCGGCGGGGATCGACATGGGGCACCGGTCGCTGATCTGGACTCATTGGACCGATGCCGCTGGAAAAGTCAAACCGGCCGGCAGGGGTATGGATTCCGATACTCCCGTGGCGGGTAAAACAGGCGTAGCCTGCATGCGGGGGTTGTGGCGCGGTCTTTCCGTGCCCAGCCCCCAAGTCGTTTTAAGAGCCGAGTTGCATCACATATTCATCAAGGATTTTCGAGATGACATTGACCATTGGACGACCCAAGCCCGACTGCACCGCCCGCGAAACCTCAGCCCGGACCCGGCGCGAGTCGCTGTTACCCCGCGCCGGTCATCAGGGTCCGGGCATCACCCACCCAAACGGCGAGGAGACCGGATACGGCCGGTCCTACCCGCTCAACTTCCACAAGAGCCTACCACACGATGTGGACGGCAATGTCCACGGGCCGAGCTACGAGGCCATGGTCGCGGCGCTGACCGACCATCGTGAAGGCGTGCTTGAAACCCTGCCGGTCGGCGCCAACCGCGGCACCGGCGCGGGCGGCGTCCCGAGCGGCAGCGAGATCGACCCGCCACGCTATACGGTGACGGACCGAGAGCAGACGAGCGGCAAGCCGCTTGGCTACCGCAAGCTGACGAGCCCGCTGACCGGCCATGTCTACGACACGCAGGGCGGCGATGCCGGCGCCTTCGCCATCGCACCGGCACCGCTTGTGGCCAGTGACGAACTTGCCGCCGAAATGGCGGAGCTCTACGTCATGGCGCTTTGCCGTGACGCGACCTTCAGCGAGATCGCGGCCGGCACGGCGCCGGCAAGCATCACCACGCTTGTCGGCGCGCTCGACAGCATGCCGTGGTTCGACGGCAGCTATGTTCCGACCACCCCGGCAGAAGAGGCGCGGTTCCAGCGCCGGGGCATCCTCGCATCGGCCGGGGACCTCTTCCGCGGATCGACCCCGGGATCGAAGGCGGGCCCCTGGGCCTCGCAATACCTCGTGATCGGCAACACCAATACCGGTGCGACGTTTGAAAAGCCGAACGGCACGCCGGGCCAGGGCAACAGCGCGCAGCCGTCGTTTCCGGGGGTGCGCTCGAATATCTCGATCGAGGATGGCTTCATCCTCTACGGCGCGCAGATCATCGACCAGCGCAGCATCGTCGCGCGCGAAGGGCGTGACTACATGACGAACTGGGCGGCGTGGATCGACTGCCAGAATGGCGTCGATTTCAACAATTTCGACCGCTTCCGCGACAAGCGCCGCTACCTGACCACGCCGCGCGACATCGCGACCTATGTGCACTACGACGCGCTATATCAAGCCTATCTCAACGCCGCGCTCATCATGCTGGCCGACAGCGGAAGCTTTCCGAAAGCCCGCGGCCTGCCCGAGAGCAAGAGCCGTACGCGGTCGGCCTTCGCCTCGTTCGGCGGCCCGCACCTGCTCAGCGCGGTCACCGAAGTTGCCACGCGGGCGCTGAAGGCCGTCTGGCGGCAGAAATGGATGCACCATCGCCGCGCCCGGCCCGAGGTCGTCGCCGCGCTGCTGACGCTGCACGAACATGACCCTTTGCGGATCGCCGATCCCAACTGCCGTGCCGCCATCGCGGCGCTGCGCCCGAAGATCCCGCAAGTGATCCTCGACGCGGTCGCGGCGCACAACACAGCGCAGAACGCCCTTGCGGGTGCGATCCTGCAGGATCCAGCCCTGCCTGCGGCGCAAGCGGCGGACTTGCCGGCGATCGCGGATGCGGCGAACTTCCTTCTGCCGATGGCCTTCCCCGAAGGCTCGCCCACGCATCCGGCCTATGGCGCGGGTCACGCGACGGTCGCGGGCGCCTGCGTGACGATCCTCAAAGCCTATTTCGAGATGTTCAATGCCGACGGAAGCGAGCGCGCCTGGCCCTATCAGGTCTTCGCCCCTGTCCAGAAAGAGGCGGAGGGCGGCGAGTTGAAGCCAGTTGCGCCGCAGCCCGTCCTGACCGTCCAGGGCGAGCTCGACAAACTGGCGGCGAATATCTCGATCGCACGCAACATGGCCGGGGTGCACTACTTCACCGACTATTTCGAAAGCGTCCGGCTTGGTGAACGCATCGCGGTGTCGATCATCGAAGAGCAGCTCGGCATGTATGACGAACCGGTCGAGCTGAACTTCACCAGTTTCGACGGGGACAGCGTCACCGTCCGCGCACTGGGGGCAACTGCTGCCCTGTCGGTCGAGGATGAGAGCGGCACACCGCTGACGCCCGAAGCCTGGTACGGCCGCTATTCGAACTAGGCAAGCAATCCCGCGGCGGCGCTGCCGCCGCGGGGCATCCTTTCAGCCGAAGACCTTGGTCAGTGCCTTGTCGATTGCGCCGGTGATCTGGTCGATATCGTCCGACGTCGCGATCAGCGCGGGGCTGAGGCAGAGCGTGTTGTTCATACCCGGCAACGACCGGTTGGTCGCGCCAATGATGACGCCCTGCGCCGCGCAATCCGCGACGACTGCCTGCACCTTCTTCTCGTCCATCGGCTCCTTCGTGGCGCGGTCGGCGACCAGTTCGGCGCCGCAGAAGAGTCCCTTGCCGCGCACGTCGCCGATGACCCGGTGCTTGTCCATCAGCGCGTGAAGGTTGGCCATGGTCCGCGCGCCCATCTTCACGGTGTTCTCGATCAGCCCCTCGTCCTCGATGATCCGCATGTTCTCGATCGCCGCCGCCGGGCCCGCCGTGCAGCCACCGAAGGTCGAGATGTCGCGGAAATAGTTCATCGGATCGCTGGCATCGTCCTTGAACATCTCGAAGACCGCCTCTGTCGTGACGCAGCAGGCGATCGCGGCATAGCCCGACGCCACACCTTTCGCCATCGTCACGAAGTCCGGCTTGATCCCGTAGTGCTGATAGCCGAACCAGGTGCCGGTGCGGCCGATACCGCAGACGACCTCGTCGATATGCAGGAGGATCTCGTACTTCCTGCAGATCTCCTGCACGCGGTCCCAGTAGCCCTCGGGCGGGGTGATGACACCGCCGCCGGCCGTCACCGGCTCGAGGCAGAGGCCGCCCACGGTGTCCGGCCCTTCGGCAAGGATGACCTTCTCGATCTGATCGGCCGCCCACTCGCCGTAATTCTCGACCGGCGCGCCGTCCTGCCGGCGGTATTCGAGGCAATGGGGCACCCGCACGAAGCCTGGCGCGAAGGGGCCGTATTGCATGTTCCGTTCGTCCTGCCCGCCGGCCGACATCGCGGCGAGCGTGCTGCCGTGATAGTCGCGGTCGCGGTAGAGGATCTTGTGCTTCTTCCCGCCATAGCGCTTGTGCGCGATCTGGCGGATCATCTTGAACGCCTTCTCGTTCGCCTCGGACCCGGAGTTGGTATAGTAGACGCGGGACATCCCCGGCATCTTCTCGATCAGCCGCTTGGCGAAGATCGAGCCGGGGATCGACCCGGCCGAGTTGGCGAAATAGTTCATCGTCAGAAGCTGCTCGTAGACCGCCTTGGCGATCGACTCGCGGCCGTACCCGACGTTCACCGTCCAGACCCCGCCCGAGACCGCGTCGAGGAATTCCTTGCCCTTGGCGTCCCAGACCCGCATCCCCTTGCCCTCGACGATGACACGCGGGTCCATCGTCTCGAACGGCTTGTGCTGGGTCAGGTGGTGCCAAAGGTGGGCGCGGTCAGCCTCGACCACTTCGCTCAGGTCATTTGCGGGAACAGGGCGGTTCATCGGGGTCCCTTTCAGAGAGGTTTCATGTGCATGAGCCCGTGCCCCGTAACGGACGAGGCAGGCTTTGCCTGCAGATCATCATGAAATCCTGTCCGGCCGTAGGACCAGCGCAGGGAAGCGCATAGGTCCAGTTTCCCCGCCCCATGCCGTCTCCCGTCTCTCCAGAAAGAACAATCGGCGGAACTCCGCCCGATTATCAAATTTCCGCCCCGATTCGGGCACGGAAATGCCAAAGCTGTCGGGCCTCCTTGGGACTGCCCCCGGGATGGAGATCTTGCGATGGTTGCTCTGCCAGGCACAACGCGCCCCACGACCCCCGCACGCCGCCTGCGCGTGCGTCTGGCCGCCGGACTTTCCGCGGCCCTTCTGGCGTTTTCGGCGCCGCTGCCGGCGCTGTCCTCGGCCAATTCGCCCACACCCTATCTCATCGCCCGGAAGGCGATGCCGGCGCCCGCGGGGTTCGGTGCACTCTGCGCAAGCTACGCCTGGCTCTGCGCCCGGTCGGGCGCCGGCCGCGCGGCGGATGCCTCGGCACTGAGACTGGCCGAGCCGGTCAACCGCAGGATCAACCACCAGGTCCGTCAGATCGCGGACCGCCGCCAGTATGGCCGTGACGAGGTTTGGGCCCTGCCGACCCGCCAGGGCGGCGATTGCGAAGACATCGCGATGCTGAAGAAGCTGCGCCTGATCGAGGCGGGCATCGCGCCAGAGCATCTGCTGGTCGCGACCGCGCTTGACCTGAACCGGTCAGCTCATGCGGTCCTGATCCTCAGGACCTCGGCGGGCGACTACGTTCTCGACAACCTGCGCGACCGCATCCGTCCCTGGCAACAGACCGGGTACAGCTTTCTTCTGATGCAGGACCCGAAAGCCCCCGCCCGCTGGACTGCCATCTTCGCGGGCGGGATCTTCTCGTAACCCGCGTCTGACCGGCGCGGGTCAAACGCGGTCAGCAGCCACCGTAGTGACGGCATTCCCAGGCGTGGCGATCCTCTTCGGAGCCGCCGGTCCAGGGATCGTCATCTTCCCCACCGGTACCGGCTCCGTCATCGCCGTCATCGCCGCCACCGGTGCCGCCATCGTCACCACCACCGATGCCGCCATCGTCACCACCGCCGGTGCCGCCATCGTCACCACCGCCGGTGCCGCCATCGTCACCACCGCCGGTGCCGCCATCGTCACCACCACCGGTGCCGCCGCCGCCGGAACCGCCGTCGCCATTGCCGCCCTCATCGGGATCGGTCACGCTGGCCGTCGGGATGCTCGTCAGCGCTGCAGCCACGCCGGCGCAGTTCTCGAGCGTGTATTCCAGAAGATCGTCGAAATAGGGCTGCCGCTGAAGCCGCGTGATCTCGTTGCGGGTGAACTGCGTGCGGTCGCAGTATTCGGCAAAGTCGCGTTCGCCGCCGCCCGAGACGGACGCCGTCGCGCCGCTGGCCAGCGCTGCCGCGACGGGCGGGCAATAGGACAGCGTGTAGCGCATGATGTCGGCGTAATCGCCACGCTTTTGCAGCCGTCCGACCTCGGCCTTCGTGAAGCTCGTGCGTTCGCAGAGATCGAAGACCTCCTTGCTGATCACGAGACGCTCGCCCTGCGCGGCGGTCGGTCCGGCCGCGAAGGACATCATCAGCCCGGCCAGTCCAGCCGAGGCACACAAATACCGTCTTGTAGCGTTGAGCCGCTTCATTTCCCACCTCCATATCGCGCACGATTTCCCCGAGCGATCGAGGCCCGCGCACGTCAACTTACCCACAGCCAGCGTAGCATGATCCTGTGGAAAGGTGAGTGAGATGGCGCAGTTTTGCGCGACATGTGGCGAAAATGCTTACAATACCCGCAAGATCATGGGCATTGATCGCGATCTTGTGATCTGTTTTCGGAAAGTGGATAGACTCACTGCCCGTGTCAGTTCCGCTTGGTGATGTAGCCCCAGACCTCGCCCAGCGTCCATGCGGTGCTGAGCACCATCACCCGGGGAAGCGTTTTCAGATAGCGCGCGCCCCGGCCTTTGGAGGCCTGGATCTTGTAGTGCCGGAACCAGAGGAGCGGCGCGATCAGCGGGCTGGCGAGGATCAGCGCCCAGCGCTTGCCCTCGGGCATGTCGCGCACGCGGATCTCGCCAAAAAGCCGACCCCAGCCGAAGCGTTCGGGCAGAAGCTGGCCAAAGGTGGTCGCGGGGCGCTGGTGGTGGACGACAAGCTCGTTGGAGAGCCAGAGCTGTTCGCCCTTGCCGATCAGGTACCAGTGCACGATCGGCTCGTGGTAGCGGTCCTTCCAGAGGTGCCGCGTCTCTTCCAGCGCCTTTCGCGAATAGCTGAGGTTGACGTCCGAGACCCAGTCCGCCGGACCGCTGTCGAACGGGCGCCCGTAGCGGCCGAAATCGGTGACGTAGAAGGCCCAGTTGAGGGGGGGCGCCGGTTCCTTGCATTCGATGGCGCCGCCAATCACGTTCTTGCCCGTCTCGGCATAGAGCCGGACGAGGACGCGCGCCCAGTCCTTCTGCGGCCGGCCGCGATCCTCGAGGATACCGATGATGTCGCCCGTGGCATAGGCGAGACCGGCGGAGCGCCGTCGGTCGTAAAGCTCGTGCTTGCCCGCCTCGCTGGTGATCGGGCGCTTGGGAACGATCTTGCCCAGCGGCAGGAAGACCGCGTCGGGAAACTCGGCCTGATACTGCGCGATATCGGCGATGCTGTCGTCGTAGGGAACGATCACCTCGAGCGGCGGCGGGTTCTCGAAGGCGGCGACGTCCCGCAGGAAGTCGCGCACATAGGTGCCCCCCTCGACGACCGTCAGCACGATCGAGACCTTCGGATCACCGGTCATCATGTTGCCCCTGTCATTCATCTGCCGCCCCTGCCCTCAGACCCGCATTGGTCCAAGATCGGCCAGTTCCACGGCCTGCCCCGTCCGGGTCGATTGCCGTACCGCATCGGCAACCTCGATGGCGCGCAGGCTCGCATGGCCATCGGCGATGCGCAGCCCCTCGGTCTTGCCCGCGACAAGCGCGAGGAAATCCGCCAGCTCGTCGGCGAAGGACTGCACCGCCGTGGTCTTCCACGATTTCAGCTTCTCGCGCACCGCAATGTCGAAATAGCGCCGCGTGGTGCGCCGCGCCGCCCCGCCCGGTTTGTCGAGGACGATGAGGTCGTTGCGCATCGGCGCATATGCGCCGCGCACCATGCCCTTGGTGCCAAAGACCTCGACCATGCTCTTGTAGCCCTGCCAGTCGTTCCAGGTCGCCTGATAGGTCGCCGAGAGGCCCGAGGGCGCGGTATAGACCGCCATCGCGTTGTCTTCCGACCCCGGCACGCCCCAAACCTTGTTGGTCGCGACCCCGTAGACGCGCGTGATCTCGCCCATCAGGTGGCGGGCCATGTCGGTCATGTGGATGCCGACATCCGACAATGCGCCGCCGCCGAGAAACTCGGACTTGTATTCCCATTCATAGGTGAAGTTGGAGAGGCCCGAATGACCACCATAGACGCGGATATGGTCGATCTCGCCGATCTCGCCGCTCTCCATCACGTCCTTCACATAGGCAAAGGACGGGTAATAGCGCATGTTGAACCCCGCGCCGAGGTGACGGCGGGCGGCTCTTGCGGCCTCCACGATCCGGCGCGCGCCCTCGACGGTGTTGGAAAGCGGCTTTTCGGTCAGGACATGCAGGCCCTTCGCGAAGGCGGCCAGGCATATCGGCTCGCGCACATGGGCGGGGGTCGAGATCACGACCGCGTCCATCGGCACCGCAAGGAACTGACCCAGATCGGTGAAGGCGGGTGCGCCATGGGCGTGCGCGGCGGCCTTTTCCATCGTCAGGTCAAGGACGGCGGCAAGGGTGGTGCCGGGGTTCTTCAGGATCGTCTCCACCCGCATCTGGCCGATCTTGCCCGCGGCCCCGATCACTCCGATGCGCATGGGTTCTGCCTTTCCGCCGGCGGGGTGCCGGACTTCAATCGAAAGAATCAATGGGCAAGCGGCTAACATGGGGCGCGGATTCGGACCAGACCGGGGGCGCGGCAAAGGTGGCACTGGCGCGGTTCTGTGGCTATTCTGCGCTGCAGCGGCATGAGGGGTGACGGCATGGAAACAGCACTCGCGGGCAAGTCCGTCCTCGTGACGGGCGCGGGCGGTTTCATCGGGCGGGCGGCGGTAGAGGCGCTGACCGAAGCCGGCGCGCAGGTCACGGCGCTTGGCCGCAGCCGCGCCGGCCTCGCCGGCCTGCCTGCCGGAACGCGCCTTGTCACGGGCGATCTGGCCGGGGCCGGCGCGGCGCTGGCGGGGCAGGAGATTCTCGTCAACCTCGCCTATGACGTGCGCGCCTCGGGCGCCGTGAACCTTGCCGCCTTCGACCGGCTTCTTGCGGCGACAGAGGCGGCGGGGGTCCGGCGCATCGTCCATGCCTCCTCGATCGTCGTCTATGATGCCTGGCCCGATGCCGATTGCACCGAAGGCGGCAGCATGGACCGGCCGGGCGGCAGCGCCTACCGGCAGGCCAAGATCGCGATGGAGCGGCGGCTGATGGCGGGCGCCCTGCCCGCCGCGATCCTTCAGCCCACCATCGTCTGGGGACCAGGGTCGAGCCTCTGGACCGACGGGTTTGCCGAGGCGCTTCTCGCCGGCGGCGTGGTCCTGCCCGAGCCGGAGGGTCTCTGCAACGGCGTCTTCGTCGCGGACGTGGCGCAGGCGGTGGTGCGGGCGGCCGCGCTGCACGACCTCGGGCGCGAGCGGTTCATTATCTCCGGTCCCGCGCCCTTCGCATGGTCCGCGCTGCTTCAGGGCTATGCGCAGATCCTCGGGCGCGGCGAGGTGCGGCGGGTCCCGGTGGCGGAGCTTCAGCGGACGCTCGGCCCGCGCCCGGCGGAGGGGGGCGACTCCGCCCCCTCGGCGGCGGCCCGGATTTCGGCGCTTGCGCGGCGGGCGATCGGCCACAAACGGTTCGAAGCCTTGGTGCGGATGGCAAAGCGGCGGCTGAAGCCGGACGGCATGATGGTGCCGGACCATCACCTTCTGGAAGAATTCAGCGGCCGCGGGGTCTGCCATATCGACAATGCGCGCACCCGGCTGGGCTATGCGCCCGACTATGATCTCGCGCGGGGGCTGAAGGCCTCTGAGGTCTATCTGCGGGGCCTGGTGCGCTAGGTCCGACGCTGGCCGGCAAGCGCGCGATAGGTCGCCTCGAACTGCCGGTGCACCCAGTCGGGATCGAAGCGGTCGAGCTTGGCCTTTTCCAGCGCTGCCGCCGCCATCGCGGCGCGGAGCGGTTCATCCCCGAGAATCCGCGCCACCTCGCGCACCGCCGCGTCAAGATCGCCAACCGGGAAGACCGCCCCGGTGCCCTCGTCGATCAATTCAACAACGCCCGAGCAGGCCGCCGCGACGGCCGGGATACCCGACTGGAATGCTTCGACGATGGAAAAAGGCAGCGCCTCCCACCGCGAGGTCAGGAGGAAAAGGTCGGAGGCCCGCATATAAAGATGCGGCCGGTCGACGCGGCCGATGAACCTGAGGCGACCCGTGACGCCCCGCGCCGCGGCCAGTGCCTTCAGCTTCGCCTCGTCCGGTCCGTCGCCCGCGACGATGAAACGGTAGCCGGGATGGCTCTCCTCGATGCGCGCGACAAGGTCGATCAGAAGGTCGATCCCCTTCTGGTAGGAGAGCCGCGCGATGGTGATGATGACACGCTCGCCGTCCCCGAGAAGATCGCGCCGAAGCGCCGCCACTGCCTTCGCGCTGTCCTCGGGCGGCACCGCGACGCCAAGACCGATGACCTTGAGCTTCTCGCGCGGCACGCCGCCGATGGTCGCAAGATCCTCGGCCGACCGGTGCGAGGGCGTGATGACGAGGTCGCATTTCGCGGCGATCCGTCCGAAGGCCGCGATGCGTTCAGGCTCGGAGCCGTGATAGGTCACCGCAAGGGGAATGTTCAGCCCGCGCCGGGCGAGGTTCGCGACCAGCGCGGGGGCCGATTCGTGGGCGTGGATCAGATCGACCCTGTTGCGCCTCAGCCAGCGGCGGAGGGCGAGCGTTCCGGTGGCGAGCGCCCAGAGCCGCGCCGGAAGGGCGCCGCCCTCGGCCGAGACCTGGTTCGTGGGCAGGCTGACAAAGGACGGACCCATCTGCGGCCCCGCCCAGGGCCCCTCGGTCCCCGCATAGGTGATCCGGTGCCCCTGCCCGCGCATCCATCCGCCAAGACCAAGAACGTGCCGCGCGATGCCGCCGACGCCGAACTTGGTCTGCATCTCAAGGATATGTAGCCGCCCATCAGGCGCGTCGCTGGCCATCGTGCTGAAACCGGTCGTTGAAATCTGGCGCCTTCCTAGCGCAAGGCACCGGGCCTTGCACCACCGGACGGCGATTTTTCCGGGCTGGGGGACCGATAGGTCACCGGGCGGAAACGATGCGCCGCCTTCCCGCGCTTTGGCGCGTCCCAGGGTCAGCAGCGCAATCCCGGGTTGGGGATGCGGGCGTTTCGGACTAGGAAGGGCGCCGGATCGGACGCGGGAGCCCTCAATGACCCTTCACATCGGCATCGACGGCAGCGCCTGGGACAACGAGCGCGGCTTCGGCCGGTTCACCCGCAGCCTCGTGACCGCCCTCGCGGCGCGGGACACCGGCTTTCGCTATACGCTGGTCTTCGACCGCGCGCCCGCGCTGCCGGTGCCCGCGGGCGTCGCGACCGTCATCGCCGGGGCGCAGAAGTCGATGACCGAGGCCTCGGCCGGCGCCGGGGCGCGCGGCGGGGCGGACATGATGACGCTGTCGCGTGCGGCCTCGGGGCTTGGTGCCGATCTCTACTTCTTCCCGGCCAGCTATTCCTTCTACCCGATGCTGTCCCGGGTGCCGAAGCTTGTCTGCATCCACGACACGATCCCCGAACGCTTCCCCGACCTCATCTTCCCGACGAAGAAGAACTTCCGCCTCTGGCAGGTGAAATCCTGGCTGGCGCGGATGCAGGCTCGGCGCATCCTGACGGTATCGGAAGCCTCGGCGAAGGACATCGCCGAAATGCTCGGCGTTCCGCGCGGACGTATCGACGTGACGACCGAGGGGGCGGATGCCACGTTCCGGCCCCTCAAGGACCCCGCGCGGCTTGCCGCCGCACGTGCGCGGCACGGGATCGGCGCGGGCGACAAGATCCTGACCTATGTCGGCGGCTTCAACCGTCACAAGAACGTGCTGCGCCTGATCGAGGCGATGCCGGCGATCCTAGCCGCCGTGCCCGAGGCGCGCCTTGCCATCGTCGGGCGCACGACCGGCGACCGGTTCTGGGACAATATCGACGAGCTGAAGGCCGGTGCGTCCAGGGACGCCCGCGCCTCGGACCGGATCACCTTCACCGGCGAGATTTCCGACGCCGACATGGCCGAACTGCTGGCGGCCTCCGAGGCGCTGGTCTTCCCCTCGCTCTACGAGGGGTTCGGCCTGCCGGCGGTCGAGGCGATGTATTGCGGGACCCCGGTTCTTGCCTCGGACCGGTCGAGCCTGCCCGAGGTCGTGGGGGACGCGGGCCTGCTCTTCGATCCGACGCTGTCCGAGGCGCTGGCGGCAGCGGCAATCCGGCTCTTGACGGAACCGGGCCTGCGCGCCGATCTGGCCGAGAGGGCACTTTCCCGCGCCCGAGAGTTCACTTGGCAGGCGAGCGCAGAACTGACCGAGGCATCATTCCGGAGGACACTCGCCAGATAGCGACTGTCACCGGTAACCCCGAACAGTCTACGCGCTGCGTCAATGCGCTGCGGGCTTCGATCCGCCGGAAAAGAGCGCGAGGAACGGCCCTACCACCCGCGTCGCAACCGGGATCAGAAGCGCCCCGAGCACCAGCCCGAAGATGCCGTCCAGCAGCGCTGTCACAGCCCAGGACATGGCCCCCGAGAACTTTTCCGGCACGCCATGGGCCGCAGCCTCGGCGACATGATGGATCGCGTCGTAAAGCACCGGCCAGCCAAGGACCTCCATCCCGTGCAGGATGATCGACCCGCCGACCCAGAGCATCGCCGCCGTTCCGACCGTCGACAGGAAGGTCATCAGCTTCGGCATCCCCCGCACCAGCCCGCGCCCGAAGGCCCGGCCAAAACCGGTCCGCGCGGTCCGCGTCAGGAACAGGCCGATATCGTCCATCTTCACGATCAGCGCCACCGCGCCGTACACCACCGCCGTGATCGCCACCCCCGCCAGCGCCAGCGCCGCCGCCTGCATCCAGAGCGCGCCCTCGGGGATCTGCGACAGGATGATCGTCATGATCTCGGCCGAGAGGATGAAGTCGGTCTTGATCGCGCCCCGCACGCGCTCCTCCTCCAGATGCGCGGGGTCCTTTACGTCGAGATCGGCCTCGACCTCGGCATCGCCATGCGGGAAGAGCTTGTGAAAGACCTTTTCGGCCCCCTCGAAGCAGAGATAGGCGCCGCCGAGCATCAGTAGCGGCGTGATGATCCAGGGCGCGAAGGCATTGGCCAGAAGCGCCAGCGGCAGAAGCACCACCAGCTTGTTGAACAAGGACCCCTTGGTGATCTTCCAGATGATGGGAAGTTCCCGCTTCGCATCGAAGCCGTGGACGTAGTTCGGCGTGACCGCCGCGTCGTCGATCACCACCCCGGCGGCTTTGGAACCTGCTTTCGCCGCCATGCCCGCGACATCGTCGACGCTGGCTGCCGCAACCTTCGCGATTGCCGCGACATCGTCCAGAAGTGCCAGTAATCCGCTCATGCCTGCCTCGAACCTGTTTCCCGCACCCTAAACGATCGGTTCGGAGTAACAAGCGGATGCCGCTTTCCGCGACATTTGCGCCGCTTCCCGAGCATTGTGGAATTGTGTTTCCGCTAACAATCGACGTTTCCGCTAACATGTTGAAAGAACGGGTTTTCCCCGGGATTTCTCTTTGCTATGGCAGGTTAGACGCGCCAGGTCCGCCCGCCGCGGCAGGACCCGTACCAGGATCATCAGGAGTGCAGGGCATGACGGTTACCATCGGCATCAACGGTTTCGGACGCATCGGGCGCTGCACGCTCGCGCATATCGCGGAGGCCGCGCGCAATGACGTTCAGGTGGTGAAGATCAACGCCACCGGCCCGATCGAGACCAACGCGCATCTGCTGAAGTACGATTCGGTGCACGGACGCTTCGCCGGACCGGTGAAGGTCGCCGGCAACACGCTCGACCTCGGCCGCGGCCCGATTGAAGTGATGTCGACCTACAATCCCGACGAGCTGGACTGGGAGGGTGTCGATGTCGTCCTCGAATGCACCGGCAAGTTCAACGACCGCGCCAAGGCCGCCGTCCACCTTGGCCGCGGAGCCAAGCGCGTGCTCGTCTCGGCGCCGGCCAAGAACGCCGACAAGACCGTCGTCTACGGGGTCAATCACCGCGAACTGCGCGCCGAGCATGAGGTCGTCTCGAACGGTTCCTGCACGACCAACTGCCTTGCCCCGCTTGCCAAGGTGCTGAACGACGCCATCGGCATCGAAAGCGGCATCATGACGACGATCCACTCCTACACCGGCGACCAGCCGACTCTGGACCGCCGCCACAAGGACCTCTACCGCGCCCGCGCCGCCGCGATGGCGATGATCCCGACCTCGACTGGCGCCGCGAAGGCCCTCGGCGAAGTGCTGCCGGAACTGTCGGGCAAGCTCGACGGCACGGCGATCCGGGTGCCGACGCCGAATGTCTCGGCCGTGGACCTTACCTTCCAGGCGGGCCGCGACGTCACCGTCGCCGACGTGAACGAGATCGTGCGCGAGGCCGCCGCGGGCTACATGGGCATGGTGATGTCCTACGACCCCGAGCCGAAGGTCTCGATCGACTTCAACCACACGCCCTATTCGTCTATCTTCGCCCCCGACCAGACCAAGGTCGTCGGCAAGCGCACCGTGCGTGTGCTGGCCTGGTATGACAACGAATGGGGCTTCTCCTGCCGGATGGCCGACGTGGCCGGCGCGATGGGGCGGCTCCTGAAGTAAGGAGCCCGGGGGGCGATTGCCCCCGCCCATGACCGGTGTCCGCCTCGGCTTTGCCGCCCTTCTCTTCGCGCTGACCCTCGCGGTCGTGGATCATTTCTTCCTCGGCTACGGTATTGCCGTCGGCCTCGCGCGCAAGTTCGCCGATTTCGTCGAATACCTCGCCATCTGGCGCTGACCGCGCTAGTCTTGCCTTGACATTTGCGGCGCTTTCATGTGTTAGCGCTAACAAATTGGATCACGCGAGGGAGGCTTCGGTGGCGGTCAAGGTTGCAATCAACGGATTCGGTCGGATCGGGCGGAACGTCCTCAGGGCGATCATCGAGAGTGGCCGAAAGGATATCGAGGTTGTCGCGATCAACGATCTCGGCCCGGTCGAGACGAATGCGCATCTCTTGCGCTTCGATTCCGTTCATGGCCGCTTTCCGGCCGAGGTGACGACGACCGAGACCACGATCGACGTCGGACGTGGTCCGATGGCGGTGACGGCGATCCGCAATCCGGCCGACCTGCCCTGGGCTGCTGTCGATATCGTCCTCGAGTGCACCGGCATCTTTACCTCGAAGGAAAAATGCCTCCCGCATCTCGAGAACGGATCGAAGCGCGTCCTGATCTCTGCCCCGGGCGAGGGCGCCGACAAGACCATCGTCTTCGGCGTCAACCACGGCACGCTGACGAAGGACGACATCGTCGTCTCGAACGCCTCCTGCACCACCAACTGCCTCTCGCCCGTCGCCAAGGTGCTGAACGACGCCATCGGCATCGCCAAGGGCTTCATGACGACGATCCACAGCTACACGGGCGACCAGCCGACGCTGGACACGATGCACAAGGATCTTTACCGCGCCCGCGCCGCCGCCCTTTCGATGATCCCGACCTCGACCGGGGCCGCGAAGGCCGTGGGGCTGGTGCTGCCCGAGCTGAAGGGCAAGCTCGACGGCGTCGCAATTCGCGTGCCGACGCCGAACGTCTCGGTCGTCGACTTCGTCTTCGAGGCGGCGCGCGACACCTCCGTGGAGGAGATCAACGCCGCGATCCGCAAGGCCGCCGACGGGCCGCTGAAGGGGATTCTCGGCTATACCGAGTTCAAGAACGTGTCCTCCGACTTCAACCACGACCCGCGCTCGTCGATCTTCCACATGGACCAGACCAAGGTCATGGACGGGCGGATGTGCCGCATCCTGTCGTGGTATGACAACGAATGGGGTTTCTCCAACCGGATGGCCGATACCGCCGTGGCGATGGGCAAGCTGATCTAGGCCCCGTCGCGCTTGCGCCACTCGGCCAGCGCGGCATTCTCGTCCTCCTCCGGGCCGGCTGCCGTGGCTGCGGGCGCGGGCGACATGCGCGGCCGGTTGCGCAGGTAGAAGCTTTCGCGTGCGCCGAAGTAGAAACCGACAATCGCCGCCAGAAGCCACCAGAGCGGCTCGGGCACGTAGTTGAGTCCCACCATGCGCCGGGTGAACCCCTCGGGGTCGGCCATGGCATGGACGAAAAGGCCGAGCGTGCCGAAGGCGAGGAAGGGGCGCGGCAGCCGGTTCAGGCCGTTCACGAGGCGGTCGAACCAGCCCTCGCGCGCGAACTGGTATTCCGCCCCGAACTCTTCCAGCGACTTGAGGTAGGCCTCGTGCGCCGCCTCCATTTTCTTCGTGGCGTTCGGGGTAAAGACTTCGGCCACCGTGGTCGCCGCCTGCCCGATCGCCGTCGTCGCCTCGAGCGCCCCGAGGATCTTGCCGATCACGCCCATCTCGCGGTCCTTTCCCGGTGCTCGGCCTCCGAAAGGCGGAAGCGCGGAGCCATGAATTCCTCGGCGCGGGTGATCCAGCCGCCCTTTCCGCCATCCCGGCGGCGGGCGTATTTCCGGCTCGCGGGCCGGGCATCGGCCAGGGCATAATAATAGTTCCGCCGCGCGATCCCGTAGGCGTCCGCGAGGAGGTCCGGCGCCGCCTCGGCCGCCCGCGCGGCGGCGGCGACGGTCATCGGACCGATGGCGCCATCGACGGCCAGGTCATGGCCCATCTCGTTCAACAGACGCTGCAGGACCTTCACGGCGTTCGCGCCGGCGTTCACATACATGTCGAAGACGGACGGCTGCAAAGCCTCTGGCAGGCGGTCGATCCCGGGGCCACGAAAGTAATGCTCCACATAGATCGCCGCCGCCCGCTCCGCCGTCAGGCGCCGCACATCCGCATCGCTCACCCGCCCGTCGCCGGTCAGGTCGAGGCCGAGCCGCTTCATCGTCCCGAGCGTGACGCCGTATTTCGTCGCCCCGCCGGGATCGTCGGGATCGTTCACATAGCCACCCTCGCGGGCGACGATTTCCCTGGCGATGTCCTGAACGCTGTGCACGGCCTTGCCCCTTTCGACAGGGGCAAAGGCTCGTCAGAATTCGTTAATTCGTCGCTGGGGCAGCGTTCGGATCGACATAGATGCCCTGCGCCTTGAGCGAATCGATGACTTCCTTCGGCATGTAGGTCTCGTCATGCTTGGCGAGGATCTCCGAGGCGACGAAGGTTCCGTCGATCAGCTTGCCGGTCGCCACGACCCCCTCGCCCTCGCCGAAAAGGTCAGGCAGCACGCCCTCGTAGCGCACCGGGATCGACTTGTTGGTGTCGGTCACGCTGAAGGTGATCGCCGCCCCCTGCCCCCGGACAAGGCTGCCCTCTTCCACGAGGCCGCCGATGCGGAAGGTCTCGGCCGGACCGGGCGCCTTCTCGGCCACCTCGGTTGGCGAGCGGAAGTACTGCAGGGCATCGGGGGCCGCGTAGTAGAAGGCGGCAAAGCTGGCTGCCATGGCGACGGCCGCCAGAACGATGATCTGGATGCGCCGTGTCTTCTTCAGCCCCTTCATGTGCCGGGTCCCTCTTCCCAAGCCGCGCTCTGGCCTACATGCCCCCTCACTTCGCGAAAGTCGAGGGCGATGCGCCAAAGAGTAGCAGGCGGCCCCTCGCGGGACCGCCTGCCAGATCGTCCTGGTCCGGGCGGTGGCTCAGGCCGCGCTGCGCTTGCCCTTGCGGGCGCGCATGGCGCCGAACCCGGCAAGCGCACCGGCCAGAAGCGCGGCCGAGGCCGGCAGCGGCACCGGCGCCGCCGGCACGTTGCCGGGGGCCGAGATCGAGTAGCCGATGTTGGTGCCAAGAAGCGTGTTGATGCCGAGGTAGAGCGTGCCTGCGAAGCTCGCGCCAAGGTTCAGCGTCAGCGTCTGGGTCGAGGCGGTCGAGGTCAGGAAGAACCCGCCGAGCGAGGTGCCGCCCGTTGCCGAGGGAAGCGGCGCGAAGGAATAGCGCACGTTGCCTCCCGCGAACCCGATGGGGTTGCTGGCGGACGGCATCGAGAACGACAGGGTCACGGTCTGCGCCCCCGGGTTCATCGAGGTGAAGACCAGAAAGTCGCGGTCGGTGCTGCCGGTCGTGCCGGTGATAAGGTCGATGCCACTGCCGATGGACGTCGGCGCGCTGAAGGACGAGCTGAAGTCACCCCCCGGCTGGCTGCCCTCGCTGATGGTCGTGGCGGCGGCGGGAAGCGCGGACAGCGCGAGCGCGGCTGCGGCGGCGCGGGCGAGTTTCGTCAGTCTCTGCGGCATGGACCCGGAATCCTTAATCGGCGTTACATTCGGTTAACGCCTAGTCAGCAATTTGGGTCGGACTTGGACGCGATTGCGGCAAATTTCAGGACATTCGGGGGGTCAGGCGGCCTCGAAGGCGATCTTCCGGCGCAGGAACTGCGTCGCCTTGGACGAGACGCGGACCGGATCGCCGGTGGTCAGGAACCTTGCCTCGGTCCCCGTGCCAAGGAATTCTGGCCGGCGGGCGAGATAGTCCTTGAGGCTCGGCGCCACGAGGTCGGCCTGGGAATAGACCTTGACCCCGGCGCCGAGCGCGTCCTGAAAGACCCCCTGCATGAGCGGGTAATGCGTGCAGCCCAGCATCGCCGCCTCGGGCTTCGGCATCCGCCGGAGCAGCGCCTCGACGTGCGATCTGACCAACGCCTCGGCCAGGATCTCGTCGCCCTGCTCGATCGCATCGACGACGCCGCCGCAGGGCTGCGCCTCGACGTCGACACCGATGGCGCGGAACGCCAGCTCGCGCTGGAAGGCGCGGCTCGCCACCGTCGCCGGGGTCGCGAAGAGCGCCACATGCTTGACGGCCACCTCACGCGGGGGAGAGTTGTCGCCCCACTGCCGTTCGGTCAGCGCCTCGATGAGGGGCACAAAGACGCCGAGGACGCGCTTGTCCTTCGGAATCCACGTCTCCTGCATCCGCTTCAGCGCGACGGCGGAGGCGGTGTTGCAGGCCAGCACGACCAGATCGCAGCCCTCGGACCAGAGCCGCTCGACCCCGGCACAGGTCAGCTGAAAGATGTCTTCGGCGTCGCGCACCCCATAGGGCGCGTGCCTGTTGTCGCCGAGGTAGACGAAGGGCAACTCGGGCATGGCCTTCGCGACCGCGTCATAGACCGTCAGCCCGCCCAAACCGCTGTCAAAAATGCCAACCGCCATCGCCCTGCCCTCGCCCCTTGCCCGGGCGACATGCTCAGGCGCGGTATTTTTCCTCGAATTCAAGGCCGTAGTCGTAGGACGGCACGGGCCTCGGGCTCAAGTCATACGTCGCGCGGCGGAGGAATTCCATCATCTGTTTCGCGTCGGTGCCGAAAGCGTCGAGCCGTGCGCGCGGTATCGGCTCTCCGACGACAATGCGGACGGGGGCGTCGATGCGCGCCCTGAACTCCTTGATGAGCAGACCGAGGCGCAGCGTGTAATGCAGATGGCTCGCGACCTGGAAGAGACGCGAGTTCTGCCCCTCGAAGAAGACGGGCACCACCGTCGCGCCGGATTTCGCGATCATCTTGGCGGTGAAGTTGCGCCAGACCGGCTCCATCGGCCGGCCGAAAGGGCGCGCGGCGGTGGCGACGCCGCCGCCGGGAAAGATGCCGATGGCACCGCCCCCGTTCAGATAGCGCAGCGCCTCGGCGCGGACCTCGATGTTCTGGCGCGTGGCCTCTTTCGTCTCGTCGAAATCGATCGGCAGGATAACCCGGTCCAGCGCCCCGGCCTTGCGGAAGACCTTATGCGCGATGATGCGGAAATCGACCCTGAGGCGCGAGAGGATATGGCCCATCATCAACCCGTCGAGGATGCCGTAGGGGTGGTTCGAGACCAGAATCAGCGGGCCATTCGCCGGGATGCTGGACAGGCTGCCGCGGGTGATCTCAAGGCCAAGACCGTAACGCTCGACGATGACTTGCCAGAAGTCGCGCCCCATCGCGACCTCGTCCTCGTAGCCTCTGGCGCGCCGGATCAGCCCGATCCGGCCGGTCGCGTTTTCCAGCACCCGGACCATGGCGCGGCCGCCCCTGGACTTCGCCGAGGAGGCATAGGAAATCTCGCGCGCGACTTCCTTCCGCATGATCCGTCTCGCCTCTCGTCAACCCGTCTGACCGTTTCGCATACGACGGTTGGATGACAGGGCGATGACAGGCGCTATTCGGCGGCGGTACGCAGCGGCGCGCCACCGGCACGGATCGCCGCCAGAAGCTCCTCGCGGCGCTTCGCCGCCTTGGCCTGCGCGGCGGCCTTGACCGGGCCGTAGCCGCGAATCTCCAGCGGCAGGCGCGCCAGCGCTTCAGCCGCGGCAAGCGTGTCCGGCGTCACCCGCGGCAATACCTCGGCCATGTCGGCCTCGTATTCGGAGATCAGCGCCCGTTCCATGCGCCGCTCGGCCGTGCGCCCGAACGGGTCGAGCGCCGTGCCGCGCAGGCGCTTCATCCGGGCGAGCAACCGGAAGAGCGGCAGGATCCAGGGGCCGAACTCGCGTTTCCTCGGCCGCCCGTCCGGGCCAGCGCCGCCAAGGAAAGGCGGCGCGAGGTGGAAGGTCATGCGGATGTCGCCGGTGAACTCTGCCCGCGCCTTTTCGGCCGTTTCAAGATGCAGCCGCGCGACCTCGTATTCGTCCTTGTAGGCCAGAAGATGGTGATAGCCCTCCGCGATCGCGGGGCGTAGCGCCTCGGGCGCCGAGGCGACGAGCGCCCGGTATCGGGCTGCCAGCGCCAGGTCCTGGAAGCGCGACAGATGCTCTGCACGAAACTCGATCTTTTCGTTCAGGGACAGGGGCTTCGAGGATACATCCTCATTTTCCGCAGCAGCCTCGTCCGGGAACATCATGGCCCAACGCCCTATTTCGAAGGCGCGCAGGTTGCTAGCAACGGCCGCGCCGTTGATCTCGATGGCCTGCCGGATTGCCTCCAGCCTCAGCGGGACAAGACCCTGCTGCCAGGCTGCGCCGAGCACGAGCATGTTCGAGTAGATGGAATCGCCCATCAGGCGCTGCGCCAGTTCGGTCGCGTCAAGAAAGCTCACCCTCTCGCGCAGGCGCGCTTCAAGGGACAGGCGCAAGGCACTGCCCGGAAGGCGGAAATTCCGGTCGCGGGTGAAGGCGCCGGTGACGATCTCGTGGCTGTTGACCACGGCGCCGGTGCGCCCCGCCCGCATCAGGCCGAGCGTCTTCGCCCCCGCCGTCACCACCAGATCGCCGCCGACGACGCAATCCGCCTCGCCCACCGCGACGCGGATCGCGCTGATGTCTTCGGGCCGGTTCGCCAGGCGCAGATGGATGTTGACCGCACCGCCCTTCTGGGCAAGGCCGGCCATCTCCATCATGCCGGCGCCCTTGCCGTCGATCTGCGCGGCCTGCGCCAGCACCGCGCCCAGCGTCACGACGCCTGTGCCGCCGACCCCGGTGATGAGCACGTTCCAGGTGCCGTCGATCGCGGGCAGGACAGGCTCCGGCATCTCCGGCAGAGCGAAGTCCGCCGCCCCGGCCTTCTTCACCTTCGCGCCTTGCAGCGTCACGAACGAGGGGCAAAACCCCTTGAGGCAAGAGAAATCCTTGTTGCAGGATGACTGGTCGATCGCCCGCTTGCGGCCAAGTTCCGTCTCGATCGGCACGATCGAGACACAGTTCGACTGCACGCCGCAATCGCCGCAGCCCTCACAGACATCGGTGTTGATGAAGACGCGCCGGTCGGGGTCGGGGAACTTGCCCCGCTTGCGGCGGCGGCGCTTCTCGGCAGCGCAAGTCTGGATGTAAAGAATGACGGACACACCGCTGATATCGCGGAGTTTCCTCTGTACCTCGTCCAGTTCATCGCGCGAATGAAACTCCATCCCTGACGGGAAGAGGCCCCGGTCCACTGCCTCCTTCTCATCCGCCACGACGACAAGATGCTTCACCCCCATCGCCTGTACTTCCCGCGCGATGCGGTCCGCCGTCAGCCCGCCCTCGTTCGTCTGACCGCCGGTCATGGCGACGGCATCGT
>JAGRDU010000046.1:22906-23041 GCA_020446905.1 Paracoccaceae bacterium
CCAGTTCGCGCCCTCGCCGCCCATCTGCGTGAAGCCGGTGGTCGAGCGGTCCATCCACTGCACCATGTAGTGGCAGCCGATCCCGGCATAGGCGCGCGACCCGTCAGGCACCCTGGTCGAGGTGTTGTGCGGGCA
>JAGRDU010000209.1 GCA_020446905.1 Paracoccaceae bacterium
TCGAGGATACCGGCCCCGGCATCCCTGACCAGGCGCTCCAGAAGATCTTCAAGCGCTTCTATTCCGAACGCCCGGAAGGTCAGTTTGGCGAACATTCCGGCCTTGGCCTGGCGATCTCCAAACAGATTGTCGAGGCGCATGGCGGCGTGATCTGGGCCGAGAATATCCGCGGCGCGGATGCCGACCTGACCACCGACCCGCTCGGCGCCCGCTTTGTCGTGGGTCTTCCGGTGTGAGCGGGGCGGCCGGGACCGCGCAGATCGTCCATGCCAGTTCGGTCGCGTTCGGTCGCCGCGGCGTCCTGATCCTCGGCGCCTCGGGGCGCGGCAAGTCCACGCTTGCGCTGCAGCTCATGGGCATGGGCTGCGCGCTCGTCAGCGACGACCGGACGGCGCTTGCTGCGCGGGACGGTGTCGTGGTCGCGGCAAGCCCGAAACGCATCCGCGGCCGGATCGAGGCGCGGGGCGTCGGCATCCTCAAGGCCGATCCACTTCCCGTGGCCCGCATCGTCCTTCTCGTTGATCTCGACGAGACCGAGGAGCGGCGCCTGCCGCCTGAACGGATGCGTGACCTGCTGGGCGTCGCCCTCCCGGTCGTTCACAGGGTCGAGAGCCCCCATTTTCCCGCCGCAATCCTGCAATATCTGAAAGCGGGGCGGGCGGAGTGATCGGCGAAGGCGCAATGGACGGCAAGGCGGACGAAGGGCAGACGGGGCAACGCCTCGTTCTCGTGACGGGGCCGTCCGGCGCCGGCCGCTCGACCGCGATCCATGCGCTCGAGGATCTCGGCTACGAGGTCATCGACAACCTTCCTTTCAGCATCATTCCGCGGCTTCTCGATGGTCCGCCCCTGACCCGCCCCGTCGCGCTAGGCATCGACGTCCGCAACCGCGACTTCTCGGCCACCGCGCTGATCGAGCTGATCGACCGCCTGACGCGCCTGCCCGAGGTCGCACCCGAGGTGCTCTATCTCGACTGCCGCCCCGAGGAGCTGCTCCGCCGGTATGGCGAGACGCGCCGCCGGCACCCGCTGACAGGGGCGGAAACCCCGACCGAGGGGATCGCGCGCGAGCTTGACCTTCTGATCCCGATCCGGGCGCGGGCCGATATCCTCATCGACACTTCGGACCTCACGCCGCACGACCTCAAGGCCGAGATCGGCCGCTGGTTCGGCCAGGGCGACAGCCCGCGGCTCGGCGTCTCGGTCCACAGCTTCTCCTACAAGCGGGGCGTGCCGCGCGGGCTCGACCTCATGTTCGACTGCCGCTTTTTGCGCAACCCGCACTGGGACGAACGGCTGCGCGCGCTCGACGGCCGCGCGCCCGAGGTCGCCGCCTTCGTCGAGGCCGACCCGCGCTTCGCCGAGTTCTTCGACCGGGTGCGGGGGCTCCTCCTCATGCAGCTGCCGGCGCATCTGGAGGAGGGCAAGAGCCATCTCGCGATCGGTTTCGGCTGCACAGGCGGGCAGCATCGCTCGGTTGCCGTTGCGGAAAAAATGACCAAGGCGCTTGCGGATGCCGGCTGGCAGGTGTCTAAGAGGCACCGGGAACTGGAACGCCGGGCAGGGGGAACGCCCGGCACGGCGCAGGGTGACAAGGCGTGATCGGGATCGTGATCGTCGCACATGGCGGGCTCGCGCGCGAGTATCTGTCTGCCGTCGAGCATGTCGTCGGCAAGCAGGACGGGATTCGTGCCATCGCGATCGAGGAAGACCACGACCGCGCCGCCAAGCAGACCGAAATCCGCGAGGCCGCCGATGCGGTGGACACCGGCGACGGCGTCGTCGTCGTGACCGACATGTTCGGCGGCTCGCCCTCGAACCTCTCGCTTTGCGCCTGCGAAAGCGATGATCGCCAGATCCTCTTCGGCGCCAACCTGCCGCTGCTCATCAAGCTTGCGAAGTCCCGCCACCTGCCGGTCCCCGAGGCTGCGGCCTCGGCCCTTGATGCCGGGCGCAAGTATATCAACGCCTATATCGGTACCGGTGCCGGCAACCAATGAGCAGCCGGACCCTGAAGATCGTCAACGAGAAGGGGCTTCATGCCCGCGCCTCGGCTCGCTTCGTCGAGGTGGTGGAGGCGCATGACGCCCGTGCCGAGGTGCAGCGCGACGGCATGTCCGTCTCGGGGGATTCCATCATGGGTCTCCTCATGCTCGGCGCCTCGAAAGGGACCACCATCGAGGTTTCGACCTCGGGCGCCGAGGCCGAGAAACTGTCCGAGGCGCTCGCCGCGCTGGTTGCGAACCGCTTCGGCGAGGACTACTGAGCACAGGCTCAGCCAAGGGAGGGTGCGCCGATCGAACACGACGGCAACATGACCCGGACGACCGGCACCGTAGAGAAGCCCTACGAGATGCGCCGCCTGTCCTATGCGGGCACCTTCCGCAATCCGGTCAAGGCCGGCACGATCCGCACCATCGAGTGGATGACCGGCAAGCTGACGCTGCTTCGGCTCATCCGCCAGTTCGAGCGCACCGGCGTGCCGCAGGGCCAGATCTTCTTTACCAAGGCGGTCAAGACGATGGGGATCGAGGTGCTGACCCCCGAGGAACAGGTCGCCCGCATCCCGAAGACCGGCCCCCTTGTCGTCGTCGCGAACCATCCCCACGGCCTCGTGGATGGCCTTGTCATGGGCGAGTTGATCGGCCGCGTCCGCACCGACTACAAGATCCTGACCCGCTCTCTCCTGACCGGCATCCCCGAGATCGAGTACCACATGGTCCCGGTGCCTTTCCCGCACGAGGACAACGCGCGCGAGCTGGGCCTTGAGATGCGCGCGACCTGCATGGCGCATCTGAAGGAAGGCGGCGTCGTGATCCTCTTCCCCGCCGGCAAGGTCGCGACCTCCAAAGGCTGGTTCGGCCCAGCGATCGAGGGGGAGTGGAACCCCTTCACTGCCAAGATGGTCAGCCGGTCGAACGCGACGGTGCTGCCGATCTACTTCCCTGGCCAGAACACGCGGTTGTATCACATCGCCGACAAGATCGCGGCGACGTTCCGGCAGGGCCTGTTGCTGCACGAGATCTACAAGGCGCTGAACAAGCCCCAGTCCCCGGTGATCGGCGCACCGATCTCGCCCGAGTCTATCCGCGCCCGCGCCGCCGATCCGCGCGGCCTGCTGGCCTGGCTGCGCGAGACGACGCTGAACCTGAAGGGCTGACCAAGGCGCAGAGCGGTGTAATCCGGCTCCGGGAATCTATTCAAGAAAATGCGGAGGCGACCCGTACCGCCTCCCTGCTGGCTGTTCGTCGGCGTGCCGGTTGCATCGCACTCGGGATAAGACGTTAGAGCAGGGCCGAGGACTGATAGACGGCAAGGCCGCTCACCAGCAGGCCCACAAGCCCGAGCAGCGCGCGCTGCGGGACCAGCCGGACGACATACCCCGCCAGAGGCGCCGCGGCGAGGCCGCCGACAATCAGCCCGGCCACGGCCACCCCGTGGGACGCGAGGCCGCCGGCATTCTCCCAGTGCCCGGTCAACAAGGCGACCAAGAACGAGGCGGAGACGGCAGCTGTCAGGAAGAACTCGACCGTGTTTACCGTGCCAATCGTCTCGCGCGGGGCGCCACCGTTGCCGATCAGGCCTGTCGTCACCACCGGCCCCCAGCCGCCGCCGCCGACCGCATCTGCAAAGCCGCCGACACTGCCAAGGCCGACGACGATGCCGGTGTGGTGCGTGTCGACCGGTGTGATCGCCCGGTAGGCGCGAGACAGGATATAGATGCCCATGATGCCGAGATAGGCCGTGACATAGGGCTTCAGCAGAGAGCCGTCGACCGAGGTAAGCAGGTAGGTGCCAAGGACGCCGCCCGCGATCCCGGCGGGTGCGAGGCGCCGGAAAAGGGCCCAGTCGACGTTGCGATGCCAGCTGTGCGAGCCTGCCGAAGCGGCCGTGGTGAACAGCTCGGCCGCATGGACCGAGGCCGACGCAGCGGCCGGAGGAACGCCGAAGGCAAGCAGCACCGACGAGGACACAAGCCCGTAGGCCATGCCCAGCGCCCCATCGACGATCTGGGCGAGTACCCCGACGGCAAGAAAGATGAGAAAGCTGTCTTCCATAGTGATCTCCTTGGTTGTCGAGACCATTTCCCTACTAACATAGTGGGAAATCAAGAAGAAGCCTATATTTCATACATGATAAGTAGTATTTACGTCGAAAGATCTTCGCGACTGCACGGTTTTCCGCCGGCAAGCGACCTAAAGGAACGATGTTTTCCGACCGCCCACTACCTCGGCGAGGCTGATTCCCTCAAGCAGAAGCGAGGTGGTATTGCGCACCGCAATCAGCGCGGGACGGATTTCACAGGTTTCGACAGACTTGCAGTCAGGGCAGGGCGCGTAGGAATGCTGGCTGGCGCAGGGCGCAAGCGCGAGCGGCCCGTCGATGCAGCGCAGGATCGCTGCGAACGAGATCGAGCTCGCTGGTCGCGCCAGCGAATAGCCTCCGCGCGGACCGCGGCGTCCCAATACCAGACCGCCCGCCTTCAACCCCGCAAGGACCTGTTCGAGAAATTTCCGGGGAATGCCCTCGGCTTCGGCAATCTCGTCCGCGGTGGCCGGGCCATCGCGTCGGGCGAGGTGCAGCATCGCATGCAGCGCGTATCGGGCCTTGTTCGTCAGCATGCAGTCTGACTACCACTGCCGGGAACAAAGGCAAGGTAGCTATGCGGAGAAACCGGGAACAGATGAAGCTGAACGGGAAGGTGGCAGGGGCAGCAGGGCTCGAACCCGCGACCTACGGTTTTGGAGACCGTCGCTCTACCAGCTGAGCTATACCCC
>JAGRDU010000210.1:0-9435 GCA_020446905.1 Paracoccaceae bacterium
CCCCCGACATCATGATGGTGGCCAAGGGCATCGGCGGGGGCTTCCCGCTCGGCGCCGTCCTCGCGACCGAAAACGCCGCCTCCGGGATGGTGGCCGGCACGCATGGATCGACCTACGGCGGCAACCCGCTCGCCTGCGCGGTCGGCGCCAAGGTGCTCGAGATCGTCTCGGACCCCGCCTTCCTCGCCGAGGTGAGCCGCAAGGCGGGCCTCTTCCGGCAAAGACTCGAAGGCCTCGTCGCCGCGCATCCGAAGGTGTTCGAGGCGGTGCGCGGTCAGGGCCTCATGCTCGGCCTGAAGTGCAAGGTCGCGCCGGCCGACATGGTGAACGCAGGCTACGGTCAGCACGTACTGACCGTGGCCGCGGCTGACAACACGCTGCGCCTCCTGCCGCCGCTCACCATCACCGAGGACGAGATCGCCGAGGCGGTGCGCCGTCTCGACGCCGCAGCGACCGCGCTCGAGCCCTCCCTTTCTGTCTGAAAATACTCCCGGGGGTCCGGGGGCAGGCGCCCCCGGCCTTCGGGTCAAGGAACGACGATGCAAAATTTTCTCGACATCCACACCACCGACGCCGGCGCGCTGAGAGCCATCCTGGACCAGGCCCGCGCGATGAAGACCGCACGGAACGGCCGGCCTAAGGGCACGCCCGACGACGACCAGCCCCTGAAGGGCCGCATGGTCGCGCTGATCTTTGAAAAGCCGTCGACCCGAACCCGCATTTCCTTCGACGTCGGTGTACGCCAGATGGGTGGCCAGACCATGGTCCTTTCGGGCGCCGACATGCAGCTTGGCCACGGCGAGACCATTGCGGACACAGCCCGCGTGCTGTCGCGCTATGTCGACCTCATCATGATCCGCACGTTCGAGGAACAGACTCTTCTCGAGATGGCCGAATACGCCGACGTGCCGGTCATCAACGGCCTGACCAATCGCACCCATCCCTGCCAGATCATGGCCGACGTGATGACCTACGAGGAACATCGCGGGCCTATCGCGGGCAAGAAGGTCGTCTGGTCCGGCGACGGCAACAACGTCTTTGCCTCCTTCGCCCACGCCGCAGGCCAGTTCGGCTTCGATCTGACCTTCACCGGGCCCGAGACGCTCGATCCCGAGAAGGTCTGGCTCGACTTCGCGGCGGCAAAGGGCCACCCGGTGACCATCGACCGCAACCCCGAACGCGCGGTTCAGGGCGCCGACCTCGTGGTCACCGACACCTGGGTTTCGATGCACGATCCGCAATCGGCGCGCGAACGCCGCCACAACCAGCTGCGCCCCTACCAGGTCAACGACCATCTGATGAGCCTGGCCAAACCCGAGGCGCTCTTCATGCACTGCCTGCCCGCGCACCGGGACGACGAGGCGACGTCCTCGGTGATGGACGGCCCGCACTCGGTGATCTTCGACGAGGCGGAAAACCGGCTTCACGCCCAGAAGGCGATCATGCGCTGGTGCCTCGGCGTCTGACGCAAGAGAGCGCGCGGGCAGGCCCGCGCGCACGCCCCCCTCTCGCGACCCGGAGGGCGCCGGGCCGCTCGGGACGCCTGCGGCGGGGGCATTTCGGCAACGCAAAAGTCCGAAGTGAAAGCGCGCCCTTGGACCCGTCCCGTGCCCGGCATAGGGTGCCGCGCATGTGGTTGGCGGGGAGGCAGGCGCGATGGCAGGCGGGGCGGCGGTCAATCTGACCGATCTGGCCGACCGGTACGGGTCGGACAAGGGATCGACCAAGCACCGCTACACCGAGCTTTACCACATGCTGTTCCAGCCCTTCCGGAACCGCAGCATCGCCTTCCTCGAGATGGGGCTGCAGATCGGCGGGCCGGAACATGGCCAGTCCGCCGACCGCAAGACGACCGACCTTCCATCGGTCCGCATGTGGCTCGATTATTTCCCGAAGGCGCGGATCCACGGGCTCGACGTGTCGGACTTTTCGTGGTTCGCGGCCGAGCGCTTCACCTTCCACCGCTGCGACATGGACCGGCGCGAGGATATCGCCGTGGCGGCTGCGGAAATGCCAGCCCTCGATATCATCATCGACGATGCGAGCCATGCCTCGCACCATCAGCAGAACGCGTTTCTGGAGCTTTTCGGCAAGCTGAAGCCGGGCGGGCTCTACATCATCGAGGACCTGCGCTGGCAGCCGGAAACCTACGAAAGGCCCGGCATCACCAAGACCGCCGACCTCTTTCGCAGCTTTTCCGAGAACCGGCGGTTCGAACATGCCGATCCTGAGCTGGCCGGCGCCTTCAACGCGCTTGCGGAGGAGATCTCCGGCTGTTTCCTCTTTCAGGTGCGCTACGCCAGGACGCGGCGCGACCAGGTCGCGGTCATCCACAAGCGCTGAGTCTCAGGTCCCGCGCGGTTTGGCGCGGAGCGTCGGGTCGTGCGCCGTCGGATCCTCGGGCCAGGGGTGCCTCGGGTACTGGCCGCGCATGTCCTTGCGGACATCGGCATAGCTCGTGGCCCAGAAGCCGGGCAGGTCGAGCGTCGTCTGCACCGGGCGCTGCGCCGGCGAGAGGAGCGTGATGCGGAGCGGCAGGCGCCTGGGGCCGACGGTCGGGTGCGCGGTCACGCCGAAGAGTTCCTGCAGGCGAAGGGCGATCGCAGGGTGGTCCCCCTCGTAGTCGATCGGCACCTGCCGGTTCAGCGGGGTGGTGAAATGCGCCGGGGCGAGCCGGTCCAGCGCCTGCTGCTGGTCCCAGTTCAGCATTGTCCGCAGCGGCTCGGTCAGGTTGAGGCCCCGCAGATCGGCTTCGGTCCGTTTGCCGGCGAGATGCGGCAGGAGCCAGTCTTCGGCTCGCGCAAGAAGCGCTTCATCCGACACATCGGGAAGATCCGCCCCTTGGGAGTGGAGCAGCAAGATGCGGGCGCGCAGGCGTCTTGCGGGCTCGCTCCAGGGCAGGCCGATCTGCCTGAGCCCCTCGAGCGCCGCGCGCGCCAGCGCGTCGGGCGGGGCCCCGGGCCAGGTCCGGTCGTCAAGAACCAGCGCGCCAAGCCGCTCCTGCCGTCGGGCGATCACCCGGCCATCGCGGCGGGACCATTCGGCGACGTCGTGCCAAGAGATCTGGTCCGCGAAGAGGCGGCGCAGTGAGGCTTCGGATATCTCGACGCCCTGCCGCACCCGGGCCTCGCGCGGATCGCCATCAAGGTCGGTGGCGACCAGAAGCCGCGTCCGGCCGAGGGCGTCGCCCTCTGCCACCACGGCGCCCTTGCCGCCCGTGAGGACATAGCGCGGCGCCTCGCCCTTGCGGCGCAGGCCGATGCGGTCGGGATAGGCGAGGGCGGCCATCTCGGCCGGAGAGAACCGTTCCGCCGCCTCGGGCACCATCCGCGCCAGACGCTTCGCCTCGGTTCGAATGCGCTCCACCGTGCCGCGGTGGACCGGGTGCGGGTGATCCGCCTCGTATCGCGTCGGATCCCGGACCGCGTCGAGCCGCAGCACGAGGTCCGCCGGTGCGCTCCGGAGGGGATCGCGTTCGGCCAACAGGGCGGCGAGCGGGGCGGCGTCCCTGCCGGCCGTCATCAGCATGTGGCCGAGGCGGGGATGCAACGGAAGCGCGGCGAGGGCTCGGCCATGGGGAGTGACGCGCAGGGCCGAATCCAGTGCGCCAAGCTCGATCAGTAGCGCCCGTGCCTCGGTGAGCGCGGGGGCGGGCGGCGGCGTAAGAAAGGCGAGGTTCGCCCCGTCCGAGCCCCAGAGCGCGAGTTCCAGCGCGAGCCCGGTGAGGTCCGAGGAGGCGATTTCGGGCGACGCAAAGGCGGCGAGGCTTCCTTCCTCGCCCTTCGTCCACATCCGATAGCAGGTGCCCTCGGCGACGCGCCCCGCGCGGCCCCGGCGCTGTTCGGCCTCGGCCTTCGTGACCCTTTCGGTGACGAGCCGCGCCATGCCCGATGAAGGATCGAACCGGGCGCGGCGTGACCTTCCGGCATCGACCACCACGCGGATATCCTCGATCGTGAGCGAGGTTTCGGCGATGGAAGTCGCGAGTACGACCTTGCGGCCCGTTTTCACCGGCGCGATGGCGGCGCGCTGGGCCGCGAAGTCCATCGCGCCGAAGAGGGGGCGCACCCCACAATCCGGCGGCAGGCCGGTCTTCAGGAGACCCTCGACGCGACGAATCTCGCCCTCGCCGGGCAGGAAAACGAGGATGCCGCCCTCGGTCTCCCCGGCCGCCTGACGGATGAGATTGGCTGTAGTCGCCTCGAACCGCATGGAGGCATCGACGGGGCGGGGGAGCCAGCGGGTTTCGACCGGAAAGGCGCGGCCTTCCGAGGTCACCACGGGGGCGGCATCCAGCATCGCGGCGACAGGCTCAGCGTCCAGGGTTGCGGACATCACGAGGAGGATCAGGTCGGGACGCAGCGCCTGCCGAACCTCCCACGCCAGCGCAAGGCCGAGGTCGGCGTTCAGGGAACGCTCGTGAAATTCGTCGAAGATCAGCGCGCCGATGCCGGTCAGCTCCGGGTCAGATTGCAGCATCCGCGTCAGGATGCCCTCGGTCACGACCTCGATCCGGGTCGCCTTTGACACCTTCGCCTCGCCCCTTATGCGGTAGCCGACCGTCTGCCCGACGTCTTCGCCCAAGGTCTCGGCCATGCGCTCGGCGGCGGCGCGGGCGGCAAGGCGGCGGGGTTCCAGCATGACGATCCGGCCCTGCACCAGCCCGGCCTCCAGCAGCGCCAAAGGCACCCGCGTCGTCTTGCCCGCGCCGGGGGGTGCCTGAAGCACGGCCCGGCCGGCGCCCTTCAGTGCGGCGATCAGGTCTGGCAGGGCGTCGTCGATGGGCAGGCGGTCCTTCATGGCCCGCTTATCGCCGGAAGCCGGGCGGTTTTCCAGTCGCCCGCCCTCCGGCTCTGGACATCGGCCAGCCCAAGCGGGCAAAACCCGTGGACAGTATGGGGACGGTGGCGATGGACGTTTTGAAACTGGCAGGGCAGGTGCAGGCCGGAGACCGGCGGGCGCTGGCACGGGCGATCACGCTGGTGGAAAGCGGGCGGGCCGATCACCGCGCGCAGGCGACCGCGTTGATCGAGGCGTTGGGCACCGGGCGGCAGGCGCTGCGGATCGGTCTTTCGGGGACCCCGGGTGTCGGCAAGTCGAGCTTCATCGAAGCCTTCGGCACCATGCTGACCGGGCAGGGGCTGCGCGTCGCGGTCCTGGCGGTGGACCCCTCTTCAGCCCGCTCTGGCGGCTCGATCCTTGGCGACAAGACGCGGATGGAGCGGCTGAGTCGCGATCCGATGGCCTTTATTCGCCCCTCGCCCAGCCAGGCGCAGATGGGCGGCGTCGCGCGGCGGACACGCGAGGCGGTGGCACTGTGCGAGGCCTTCGGGTTTGACGTGGTGCTGATCGAGACGGTCGGGGTTGGCCAGTCCGAAACGCTGGTCGCCGAGATGGTGGACCTCTTCATCCTGCTTCTCGCCCCCGCCGGCGGCGATGAGCTTCAGGGCGTCAAGCGCGGCATCATGGAGATGGCCGACATCATCCTGGTGAACAAGGCCGACGGCGACCTGAAGCCCGTCGCCACGCGGACCTGCGCGGACTATGCGGGCGCGCTGCGGCTATTGCGCAAAAGGCCGCAGGACCCCGAGGGGTTCCCCAAGGCGATGTGCGTTTCGGCGGCCGAGGAGACGGGGCTGCCCGAGGCCTGGACCGAGATGCAGAAGCTCGCCGCTTGGCGCCGGGCCGAGGGGCATTTCGCCCGCTGCCGGTCCGAACAGGCGCGGCACTGGTTCGAGGAAGAAGTGCGGCAGGGCCTTCTCGCGCGTCTGACCGCCGACCCCGAGGTCCGCGCCCGCATGGCGGCTCTGGGCGCCGAGGTGGCCGAAGGGCGCGCAGCGCCGGGAAGCGCCGCTGCCGAAGTTCTCGCGTCGCTTTCCGACGGTCGCTGACGGTCAGATCTTCATCTTCTTGAAGATCGGCTCCGGGATGTGCCGGATGATCAGCATGATGTAGCGCCAGAAAAAGGGCGTGTAGATCGTGTTGCGCTTCTTCTTTGCGGCTTTGAGCAGGTCCCCCGCGACCGCCTCCGGCGAGGCGACAAGGAAGAGGCCCGGCAGGCCCCAGGTCATCGCGGTATCGACGAAGCCGGGCTTTACTGTCACGACATGCCCGCCCGCGCGGGTCAGCCGGTTCCGAAGGCCTGATAGATAGGTCGCAAACCCCGCCTTGGCCGAGCCATAGACGTAGTTGCCGATCCGCCCCCGGTCGCCCGCGACCGAGGCGACGCCGATCACGGTGCCGCCGCCGCGTGCCTCGATCACCGGGGCGAGCATCTGGAGAAAGGTCGCGGGGCCGGTGTGGCTGTCCATGACGACACCGGCGATTAGCGACGGGTCGGCGTCGATCTCGGCCTGTTCGGGCATGGAGCCGACGAAGACGGCGGCATTGATCTCGCCTTCCTCCTCCTCCGCCCGTGCGATGATCTTGGCAAAGGTCTTCGGGTTCCGCGCGTCGAACGCCACGGCCTCGGCCACCCGCGCGCCGCGCAGCTTGCAGTCGGACGCGAGCGCCGCGAGGTCTTCGCTGTCGCGCCCCCCGAGAAGCACGGCAGAGCCTTCGGCCGAGACCGCGCGGGCGAAGGCACGGGCCATCGAGGAGGTCGCGCCGAGGATGATCCAGGTCGAGTTCATGCGGCGCTCCTCAGCGAAAGACGGCGGACAAGGTCGGTCATCAGGGCGCCCGTCGGGTCGGCCTTGGCAACTTCTTCCTGCCAGTCGGGAAGGTCGGGATACATGGCGCGGATCTTTTGACCCTGCGCGAGGCTGTCCTTGGCGAAGTAAAGGCGCCCGCCCGCGTCCGCCGCGCTGTCTTCCAGCCGGCGGATCAGTTCGCGCGCCTCGGCGCGGTTCGGGAAATCGACGGCGAGGGTGTAGCCCTCCATCGGGAACGACAGATACCCGGCGCGCCCCGGTCCCATGCGCTTCAGGACGGCGAGCGGCGAGGCGAGCCCGGAGCTGGCGATGGTCTCCAGCATATCGCGCAGCGCATCGACAGCGTCCAAAGGAACGACGCATTGGAACTGGTGGAACCCACGCTTGCCATAGAGCCTGTTCCAGTCGTGGATCTTGTCGAGCGGGAAGAAGAAATCCCCGATCCGACGCACCACCGTGCGGCCCGAAGAGGGCACCCGGCGGTAGTAGGCGTGATTGAACAAGCGCACGACCGGCGCCGAAAGTGCGAAATTCGGCGCGTCCCTTGGCACCTTGCGGAATTTCACCTTCTTCGCCATCAGGCCGGACCCGGTCTCGCCTTCCTCAAGGATCCCGCGCCCAAGCGCGGCCCCGGTGGCGGTCGCGTCGATCCAGCCGACGGTATAGGTCGCGGTCGAGGCGTCGAGATGGGCGATATGGTCGTCCCAGTCGGTGACGCGCCGTTCGGTCACGACCATCACGTCGCCCTTGCAGGGCGTGAGGCGCATCTTCGCCTTGGTGATGATCCCGGTCTGGCCCACGCCGCCGGCGGTGGCGCGGAAGAGGGCAGGGGTGCCCTCGGGCGTGACCTCGACGGGGCCGTTCGCCGTCATCAGCGTCAGTGAGGTGACGTGCTGGGCGAAGGACCCGGCATGATGGTGGTTCTTGCCATGGACGTCCTGCCCGATGCAGCCCCCTACGGTGGCAAAGCCGGTGCCGGGCATGACGGCGGGCAGCCAGCCTTTCGGCCCGAAGGCGGCGGCAATCTCGCCCACCCGCGCACCGGCCTCGACCTCGAGGATGCCGGTCGCGGGATCGAAATCCAGCATCCGGTCAAGCCGCGTCATGTCGATCACCCTGCCGCCGTCGTTCAGCGCCGCGTCACCATAGCTGCGGCGCATCCCGATTGCGGGGGCCATGCCCTCTTTCAGCACCGCTTCTAGCGCGCGCTGCCGTTCGGGCCGGGCAATCTCGCCTGTGGCGGTCAACGCCCGCCCCCATCCGGCATAGTCAGTTGTCTTCCACAGCATTCTGCCCCCTTACGGAAAGTCTTTCGGCGACGGGGAAGACAGCCATGCCGATCCCCAGCGCGAACCACAGCGTCGTGACGCGGATGATGGCGGTCGCGGGAACCGAGACCTCCATCGGCACGCCATCGAGCGAAAGAAGTGCGATCATCGCCGCCTCGGCCCCGCCGACACCGCCCGGCGCGCCGGTCAGTCCGCCCGCGAGGGTCGAGAAGATGAAGATCGCAATGGCCTTCATGAGGCCGATATCGGTGCCCATCCAGCCGAGCAGCAGATGGAAGGCGTAGCCCTCGGCCAGCCACCCTGTCATGCCGAGGGCAAGCGCCGGCACCATCGTTCCAGCACCCGAAAACCGGTCGAGCGACCGGGCGGCAGCGCGCAGCTTGCCGAAAAGGCGCGGCATCCTGCCGACGAGACGATGGACCTGCGTGACGATCCAGGCGAGCAGCCGGGGATGCGTCGCGGTGAAGGCAGCGGCGAGCGCGAGGAGGGCGACCGGGGCGGCGCCCCTGACACCGGTGGTCGCGAAGGCAACGCAAAGCGCAAGGATCAGCGCCATCGCGGCAAGATCGGCGGCGCGGTCCATCAGCGCGAGCGGTGCCGTGCGTTCCAGGGACCAGCCGGTTTCACGTTTCAGCCAGCGCATCCGTACAAGTTCACCGACGCGGCCCGGCGTGACGACCATGGCAAAACCGCCGAGGAAATGGCGCATGTCCTGCGCAAGGCTGGTCGGCAGGCCAAGGCGCCGGGCAAAAAGATGCCAGCGGAGGCCACGAAGAAGATAGTTGCCAAGCGAGAGCACCAGCAGAAGGAGGATCTGCATCCCCGTCAGCCGCGCGATCTGGGCACGCGTCTCTTCCCACCCGGTGGCCGCGAACAGGCCGACGACGCCAAGCGCGAACATCGCGACGAGCCCGAACGCGATCAACCGGTCGCGCAGGCGACGCGGGCGCGCGGGAACGCTCTTTTTCGCAAGGGGCAGATCGGCACTCATCATTGCCCCGCTCGCTAGCAACGCATTGGGGCGACATTATGAATTTGTTTCGGAAAAAAAGACAATTGCGCCCGACCGGACGGTCCCGGCCGGGCGCGGAAATATCACACGATCGTGGCCTCGGTCGCCGCGCGCAGCTCGGCCTCGGTCACGCCGTCGGCCAGTTCGACGATCCTCAAGCCCTTCTCGGTCACATCGAGGACTCCAAGATTCGAGATGATCCGGTTCACCACCGCCTTGCCGGTCAAGGGAAGCGTGCAGTCCTTCAGTACCTTCGACTCGCCGTGTTTGGAGGTGTGGTCCATGACCACCACCACACGGCCGACACCGGCGACAAGGTCCATCGCACCGCCCATGCCCTTGACGAGCTTGCCCGGGATCATCCAGTTCGCGAGGTCGCCCTTTTCGCTGACTTCCATCGCGCCGAGGATCGCCATGGCGATCTTGCCGCCCCGGATCATGCCGAAGCTGGCAGCACTGTCGAAATAGGCCGAGTGCGGCA
>JAGRDU010000210.1:9458-9669 GCA_020446905.1 Paracoccaceae bacterium
TGCTTGCCGGCGTTGATAAGGTCGGCATCTTCCTCGCCCTCGAAAGGAAAGGGGCCCATGCCCAGCATCCCGTTCTCGGACTGGAGCGTCACATGAACGCCCTCGGGGATATAGTTCGACACCAGCGTCGGGATGCCGATGCCAAGGTTGACATACATCCCGTCCTTAAGTTCCTGCGCGGCCCGTGCCGCCATCTGATTGCGATCCCAGG
>JAGRDU010000211.1 GCA_020446905.1 Paracoccaceae bacterium
GGGGCGGGTGATGCCGACGGTGTCGGCCTCCTGAAACCCGTCGGTGCCGATCATGAATGTCGGGACCTGCCCGGTCAGGACGACCAGCGGGATGGAATCGAGCAGGGCGTCCGTCAGGCCGGTCACCGCGTTCGTCGCGCCGGGGCCTGAGGTCACCAGCACGACACCCGGCTTGCCGGTCGAGCGGGCATAGCCCTCGGCCATGTGAACGGCACCCTGTTCGTGGCGCACGAGGATGTGGCGGATGTCGTTCTGTTGGAAGATCTCGTCATAGATCGGCAGCACGGCGCCGCCGGGATAGCCGAAGACCACCTCGACGCCCTGATCCTTGAGCGCCTGAACCACCATCTTCGCGCCGGTCATCTGCCGTGACATCTTCTGTTTTCTCCGTCCGAACCCAGTTTCAGCAACAAAAAACCCCGGACCTGATCCGGGGCGCATGGGAACCTTTATGGTCAACCGTTACCGGCCCATGCGCCACTTCCTGACACGTACGAGGATCGGGGCCATTCCCAAAGGTCCTTGCTGCTGCGCAGCGGACATTATTCAGGCCCGAGGGGGGCGTCAACCGGCAAAATCCGGAATAAAGTGTCGCGTATGGATATTTATCGCTACTTTTATTGCGTTTGCGTGCAATTGCGCGAAAGGATTGCGAAACGACTCGGCCCTAGGACGCGACCGCGAGGTAGCCGGCGTAGCCCGCGATTAATGCCGCGCCCCCAAGCCGGCTGACCCGGCCCGCAAGGGCCGCAAGGGCCAGCATCGCCAGCGCCGCGGCCATTGCGGCAGGCATGTCGAGCCGGGCGAAGCGCGGATCGACCGGGATCGGATAGATCATCGCGGTCACCCCGAGGATGGCGAGAATGTTGAAGATGTTCGAGCCGAGGATGTTCCCGACAGCAATCTCCGGATGCTTGCGATAGGCAGCCATGGCCGAAGCAGCCAATTCGGGCAGCGAGGTGCCGACGGCCACGATGGTCAGCCCGATGACCGCCTCGCTGATCCCGAAGGCACGCGCAATCTCTGTCGCGCTTTCGACAAGAAACCGCGCGCCGACCATCAGAAGGATCAGCCCGCCGGCTGCCTCGAGAACGGAGCGCCAGACGGGCTTCTGGGTCGCCGGAGGATGATCCTCGGGCGCGGCCTGAGTGCTGCGCAGGCTGAACCAGAGGTAAGCGCCGAGAAGGATGACGAAAAACGCGCCTTGCCAGGCGGTGATCACAGCTCCGAACAGGAGCGCCCAGAGAAGCAGCGTGACGCCGATCATCACGGCAAAGTCGCGCCGTGTGTCGGCAAGCCGCATCGGCACCGGCATGATAAGCGCCGTCACCCCTAGGATCAGCAGGATGTTCGCGATGTTCGATCCGACGACATTTCCGATGGCGATGGCCGGGGATCCGGCCAGCGCGGCCTGCAGCGAGACGAGAAGTTCCGGAGTGGAGGTGCCAAAGCCGACGACGGTCAGGCCAATGACGAGCGGGGAGATCCCGAGCCGCCGCGCGAGGCCAACGGCGCCCCGCACAAGAAATTCTCCGCCGACGAAGAGGCCGGCAAGCCCCAGGGCAAACATAACATAGGTCAAGACGAACTCCTGCTTGGGGCTTTCCTTCAAGATCGGGCGCGGCAGACGTGTTGCAAGAGGCGGCGGGAAATAATGCAAGCTCCCATAATCCCGAAACACTTCGCCCCGGATGGACAAGGCCGCCCCGTCCTTTCACAGTCGGGGGGCGCTCACAGGGCGAGCGACGGAGGGACGACATGCTCAGATATGCGGCGATCATGCTTCTGGCCGGCATCGGCATACCGGTCCTTGCGGCGCTGAACGCCCGGCTCGGCGCACGGATCGGATCGCCTCCGGCGGCCGCGACGATCCTCTTTTCGGTCGCCCTGGCAAGTGCCGCCCTGATGATGGTCGCCACCAAGGGGCATGGCGCGCTGGCCTCCGCCCCGGGTCAGCCCAAGCACCTCTTCCTCGCCGGATTGCTGATCGCGTTCTACGTCCTGTCGATCACCTGGGTGGCGCCGCGCTTTGGTCTTGGCAACGCGATCCTGTGCGTTCTTCTCGGCCAGCTGATCTCGGCCGCCGCGATTGACCAGTTTGGCCTGATGGGGGCGCTTCAGCGGGACGTGACGCCGATGCGGGCGGCGGGCCTCGCGCTGATGGCCCTCGGCGTGATCCTGACGCAGCGAGGCTGACCTGCCGCAGGGAAAGGCATGGTAGCGGCTTATCCATGCTGGACAGGGGTTTAGCACCGTGTAACAGTCCGCGCACCTCGGGTGCGTCCTTGCGGCCGCCCATGGCCATCATGGAATTTAATGGGAGGTTCCAATGGATCGTCGATCATTCTTGACGAAAGCCGCCGTCGGCGGCACGGCGGCTGCTGCCGCCTCTGCGCTCGCGGCACCCGCGATCGCGCAGGAAATGCCGAAGATCACCTGGCGGGTCACCTCGTCGTTCCCGAAATCGCTCGACACGATCTATGGCGCGGCCGAGACGATGGCCGGCTACGTGCGCGACATGACGGACGGCAATTTCTCGATCCAGGTCTTCGCGGCCGGTGAAATCGTTCCGGGCGGCCCCCCCGCGATCGACGCGGCGGCGGCAGGCACGGTCGAGGCCTGCCATACGGCGACCTATTACAACTGGGGTCAGGATCCGACCTACGCGCTCGGGTGCACCGTGCCGTTCGGGCTGAACTACCGCCAGATGAACGCCTGGCTCTACTACGGCGACGGCATCACCCAGCTGAACGAGTTCTTCAACAAGAACGGTCTTCAGTATCTGCCTTGCGGCAATACCGGGGTGCAGATGGGCGGCTGGTACCGCAAGGAAATCAATTCGGTCGCGGACCTGCAGGGTCTGAAGATGCGGATTGGCGGTTTTGCCGGCAAAGTCATCGAGAAGGTCGGGGTCGTGCCGCAGCAGATCCCTGGCGGCGACATCTATCCGTCGCTCGAGAAAGGCACGATCGACGCCGCCGAATGGGTCGGACCCTATGACGACCAGAAGCTCGGCTTCTACAAGGTCGCGCCCTACTACTACTACCCCGGCTGGTGGGAAGGCGGGCCGACGCTGGCCACCTGCGTCAACCTCGCCAAGTGGAACGAGCTGCCGAAGAGCTATCAGCAGATCCTCGCCACGGCCTGCGAGGCGGCGAACTCGAACATGATGGCGAGCTACGACCACAAGAACCCCGCTGCGCTGCGTGAGCTGGTGGCGAACGGCGCGCAGCTGCGTCCGTTCCCGCAGGACGTTCTCGAGGCGACGTTCAATGCTGCGAACGAGACCTATGCGGAGGTGAGCGCCGGCAACGAGATGTTCGCCAAGATCAAGGCCAGCCAGGATGCGTTCAAGAAGGACGCCTACCTCTGGGCGCAGATCGCCGAGTACAACTACGACACCTTCATGATGGTGCAGCAGCAGGCCGGCAAGCTCTGAGCCGTCGCGCCTTCGGCAACATGAAAAGCGAAAGGCCCCGGAGAGATCCGGGGCCTTTCTCCTTGTCCGAGGCGGCTCAACCTCCGGCCCGGCGTGCGGGCGGAGGGGGCGCCGTCAGGGGTTGACCTTTGGCGCGCCGAGTTGCGGTGCGCCAAGCTTCGGGGCACCGAGTTGCGGCAGGCCGCCGCCGCCCGGGGGCGCGATCGTGGGCATCTGCGGGATCTTGATCTCGATCTGCGAGGCGTCGACCGGCTTGCCCTTGTAGTGCATCACCAGTTGCGGGAAGGCGATCACGACGGCGATCATCGCCACCTGGATGAAGACGAAGGGAACCGCGCCCCAGTAGATCTGGGCCGTCGTCACCGGATCGGTCAGCTTGCCCGTCTGCTTGTCGGTGTATCTTTCCCGCGGTGCGACCGAGCGCAGGTAGAAGAGCGCGAAGCCGAAGGGCGGGTGCATGAAGCTCGTCTGCATGTTCACGCCGAGGATGACGCCGAACCAGATGAGGTCGATCCCGAGCCTTTCGGCGGCGGGCGCAAGCAGCGGCACGATGATGAAGGCGAGCTCGAAGAAGTCGAGGAAGAAGGCGAGGAAGAACACCAGCGCCGAGACCGCGATGAGAAAGCCAAGCTCGCCGCCCGGCAGTGAGACCAGGAGGTGCTCGACCCACTTGTGCCCCTCCACCCCGTAGAAGGTCAGCGAAAAGACGCGCGCGCCGACAAGGATGAACATCACGAAGGACGACAGCCGCGTCGTTGCGGCAAGCGCCCCCTTGATGACATCGAGCGTCAGCCGGCGTTTCATCGCAGCCAGACCGATCGCCCCCACCGCGCCCATGGCGCCGCCCTCGGTCGGGGTGGCGACCCCGAGGAAAATCGTGCCCAGAACAAGGAAGATGAGGGCGAGCGGCGGGATCAGGACGATGATGACCTGCTGCGCGAGCCGGGACATCACGTTCAGCCCGCTCGTCTTGTCGATCACCGCGGCGACGTAAACGACGATGATGCCGACGGCGGCGCCGAGGATGTCGGCGTTGTTGCCATGTGTCGGGGCGAGGTAGACATGCGCCGCGTAGGCGATGCCGACACCGGCCGCAAGCGCAAGGAACAGCGAGGTGACCCCGCCGCCCAGCGTCCGTGCCTCGAGCGGCAGCGCAGGCACGGAGCTCGGCCGGATGATCGACATCACGAAGACATAGCCGAGGTAGATCGTCGTCAGCACGAGGCCCGGCAGAAGCGCGCCCTTGTACATGTCGCCGACTGACCGGCCGAGCTGGTCTGCGAGGACGATGAGGACGAGCGAGGGCGGAATGATCTGCGCCAGCGTTCCCGAGGCCGCGATCACGCCCGAGGCGACGCGCCGATCATAGCCATAGCGCAGCATGATCGGCAGCGAGATGAGGCCCATCGCAATGACAGAGGCCGCGACCACACCGGTCGTGGCGGCCAGAAGCGCGCCGACGATGATGACCGCATAGGCAAGCCCGCCGCGTACCGGACCGAAGAGCTGGCCGATCGTGTCGAGAAGGTCCTCAGCCATGCCGGAGCGTTCGAGGACGATCCCCATGAAGGTGAAGAACGGAATGGCGAGCAGCGTCTCGTTCGACAGGATGCCCCATAACCGTTCGGGCATGGCGTAGAGAAGCGGCCATCCGAGCGTGATGGTTCCCTCCGACAGGGGGGCGAGCCAGACGCCGATGACAAAGAACAATAGACCGTTGGCCGCCAGCGAGAAGGCGACGGGATAGCCCATCAGCAGGAAGACAATGAGCGAGACGAACATGATCGGCGCCATGTTCGTGGCGATAAGCTCCATCATTTGCGGGCCTCCGCCATCAGTTCCTCGGCCTCGTGTTCGGCTGCGGAGTGGGAGGAGACGAAGGGGGCGGGATCCTCGATCACGCCGCGCATCACGGCGATCTTCTTGATGATCTCCGAAATGCCCTGGAAGAAGAGCTGAGTGAAGCCGACAAGAAGGATCGCCTTGGCGGGCCAGACGGTCAGCCCGCCGGCGTTCGTCGAGACCTCGCCGATCCGCCAGGATTGCGCGACATAGGGCACGAACATCCAGACCATGAGCGTCACGAAGGGCATCAGGAAAAGGACATGGCCGATCAGGTCGATCCAGTGCTGGGTGCGTCGCGACCAGATGCCGTAGACGATGTCGATCCGGATGTGCTCGTTCTGCTTCAGCGTGTAGGCGGCGGCCATCATGAAGGCAGCGCCATAGAGGTACCACTGCAGTTCGAGCCAGGCGTTGGACGAGATGCTGAATACCTTTCGGACGACCGCGTTGGTCGCCGAGACGAAGATCGCGATCAAGATCACCCAGCCGACGGATCGGCCGATGACGTCGTTGATGCGGTCTATGGCGCGCGAAAGCGCCAAGAGGCCTTGCATGTCTGTTCCCCTCCCTGTGGATGCCCTGTCGGGGCGCGGCCTGGGACCGTCTTCTCCCGGTAGCGCAAGCAATAGCAAGGATCGAGCCGTGGCGGTAGTCCTTGGCCGCGCGGGTTTCCGTGGCGTCGCCGTTGCCGCGGGATTCGCCCGCAAATGAGGCAGAGCCATGGGGCCCGGATGCGTGAACAGTCGCGCCGACGGCTGGTATTGTTGCACTCCCAGTGCGCCAGCACCCCGAAAGAGACGGTGTTCAGGAGGCTTGCGGGCCCCCGCGCGGGATTGATGCTGCAGTTGCGACCGGCCTGTGGTAACCGGTTCGACGTGTATCTTTTGGCGTGACTGTTTGGCGGAGCGGGCCACCCTCGTGACCGGGTTCCGCACGAAGCGATTGAAACTGCAAAGAGGACGTCTTTGGCTGCGAACGACCTCGCCATCCGCCTGACCGCGGGATTGCTGGCACTTGCCGGCATCGTCCTGGCGGCACCGGGCATTCCGGACCGGCTCGACGCGCTTCTTGTGGCGGTCGGGGACGGGCCGTCTCCCTATTTCGATGTCTCCCAAGCGCTCCTGCTCAACGTCTGGGTGCCGCTCGTGGCGGTGGCCGCCGGCGCGCTCTTTCTTGCGCCCGGCCTCTTGCTCCTCGCCCCGGTCCGGGGCCGCGAGGAACGTTTCGAGCTCTGGGTCGCCAAGGGTCTGACCCTGTCGCTCTTCGCGGTGCCGGCGCTGGCGGCGCTTGCGCAGCGCCTGTCCGGTGTCACGCTGGTCGGGGTACCGTATATCGTCCTCGTCCTGCTCCTCTGCGTGCCGGGGCTCTTGCGCATCGCTGCGCGCGGCGCGGCGCCGGTGCTTACGGGACGCGGGCCGGATATCGCGGTGATGATCGGTCTGCCCTTCCTGGTCGTCGCGCTGATGGCGCCGAAATTCTACTGGGAAAACTTCAACGACGACGGGGCGCACAGCTACCTTTCCTCGATCCTCTTCATCACGCGGGGCCTGCCGTTCTGGCCGCCAGGCGATAGCTCGATCACCGGTTATCCGGCGATGACGATGCTGACCGAGGCAATGCTGCAGACCGGGATCACCCGCTTCTTCGGCCCGCACGAGGCAGCGTTGCGCTTTGCCTTCCTGCCAGGCGTCGCCGTCTTGGCGGCGGTGATCCTCGGATATCTCCGCGACGTGGACGGCCGTACGCCGGGCGCGGTTGCCATTGGTGTCGGGGCGCAGCTTCTGCTCTTTTCCTTCGTCTTCGCCTTCAACCCGTCCTACAGCGCCTATTTCGCCGATATCGCCCTGCCGATGACGCGCGAGCCGCTGATCCTCATCGGCTTTCTGGCGGGCGTGCTTTTCTTCTTTGAGGGGCGGCTGCTGGCGATGGCCGCCGTCGCGTCGCTCGGCCTTCTGTCGGCACCGAACGGTCTACTGCTGTTCGCGTTCTTCCTGCCTCCGTATTTCCTCCTGACCCGACCCTTGCCCTGGGGGCGCACGGTTGCAGGGGGCATGCTGGTGCTCGGCGTCGTGGTCGCGGCGACACTGGCGATGCAGGGCCTCGATGCCGCCCACATCACCCAGAGCAGCGGCGAGTTCGGCCGCGACGGGATTCTTGACCGGCTGCGCTTCGTGACGCTCGACGACACGCAGCGCATTCTCTTCTGGCTCTTGCCGGCCGGCCTTCTTCCGGGCCTCGCGCTGCTGGCCTGGCCCTGGCAGGACCGCCTGTCGCGTATCCTGACGCTGACGGTGGCGATCTACGTCCTCTTCTTCTACGTACAGGCCTACCGCATCCTGCCGCACCATTTCGCCCCGGCGGCGGTGATTCCCATGGTCGTCTTCTGGCGCCTCGCTCCCGTCACGCGGCGTCCGGCCGCGGGGGTCGGGGTGGCGCTTGCCGGGGTCGCGGTCGCGGTGTGGATCGGCTGGCCCGGCGACCTTGGCCCGAACCAGCACAGCCGCGACCTTGGGTCAAGGGTCGCGATCGAGGTGCCGATCGACCCGGTGGCCGATCCTGGCTCGCTCGGCATCTTCACCGGTCTCATGGAACAGGCGTTCGCGCCGGCCTGGACCGATGCCGATCTGGCCAAGATCCATGCGGTCGAGCCGACGGCGACCTATGTCTATGCCCGGCGGCGTGATCCGGCGGCGCCTGCCGATTATGCGATCCGTCCCGCCACGGTTCCCCTTGTCGCGGGCGAGACCCTTCTGGGAGAGCCGGTCCAGGGGGCCGTGCTGGTGGTGCTCAACCCGGAGGCCTATGCCCGCGACCGTGACGGCGCGGGCCGGCCCGTCAGCATCGCGCCGGCCTTAAGGGTGAGACGCGACACCATCTTCGGGCACGGCGTGTACGACCCGGTGCGCCGGGTCTGGGATCTGGCGCGGCTGGCAGGACTGAGATAAGGGGACGCCCTTTGGGGGAAGGGCACGGCGAAACACTTCATTGAAGCGGGAAAGACAAAATGAAACAGAACATTGCAGACCTCATCGAACGATTTCCGGTGCTCCAGAAGCCGGCCTATCTGACCTATATTGGCCTCGATGTCTCGAAGAACATCGTCCTTCGCAATCTTGTCCACCATGCCGGATACCTGCCGAAATGGGTGTCGGACCGGGGACAGGACCGGTGGGTCATCAACGAGGTCTTCAACGGCAAGCGTGGCGGCTTCTTCGTCGAACTTGGCGCGGCGGACGGATTTTCCGATTCCAACACCTTCGCGCTGGAAAAGCACTTCGGCTGGTCCGGCCTTCTGATCGAACCGAACCCCGTGAACCACGTGAAGATCAAGGAGCGGCACCGCCGCACCGCGACCGCCGTGCCCTATGCCGTCGATCCCGAGGGCGGCAAGCTTGAATTCATGGTCGACGGCCAGCTTTCCAGCCTTCTGGTCGACGAGGCCGACAACATGACGCCGCGGCGCGCCGCCAAGGTCGCGCGCTACCGCGAGCAGGGGAAGGTCGTGACGGTCGAGGCGCTGCCGCTCGAGGCGATCTTCGACAAGTACGGCGCACCGGCCGACATCGACTATTTCAGCCTCGACGTCGAAGGCTCCGAGACGCGCATCCTGCGCAACTTCCCCTTCGATCGCTACCGCTTCCTGTCACTGACGATCGAGCGGCCGACGCCGGAGCTGAACGAGATCCTGTTCCGCAACGGCTATCACTTCGTGCGCAATTCGCTCTACGACACCTTCTACGTGCACGAGAGCAATCCGCGTTTCGCCGAGATCCCGAAGGAGCCGTTCAAGCAGCTTCCGGCCAAGAAGTTCTGAAGCCTGCACGGGCGACCGTTCAGTCGGTCGCCTTCGCCGGGCGCGCCTCCGGCAGGGCGATGCGCGCCACCTGCTCGGCGATCGGGTCGACCGACAGCGGATGGGTCTCGCCAGAGTGCTGCGCAGGGTCGCCGATATTCTGCCACCGGCCGCCCTTGTAGATCTCGAGCGCGGAGAAGCCCGCCTTGTACCCCATCTTGCGGCTGCCCGGCACCCAGTATCCGAGATAGACGTAAGGCAGGCCCGCGCGGCGGGCGAGCTCGACGTGGTCGAGGATGATATAGGTGCCGAGGCTGTCGGCCACCTTGTCCGGGTCATAGAAGCTGTAGACGAGCGAGAGCCCGTCATCGAGAACATCGGTGAGGCAGACGGCCGTCAGGCGGCGCGGCGCGTCGGAATTGGCCGGGGCGGACGAGTACTCGATCACCCGGCTGCGCACCGGCGTCTCCTCGATCATCGCGGCGAATT
>JAGRDU010000212.1 GCA_020446905.1 Paracoccaceae bacterium
GACGTGCCGATGCCATGCGCCAGCGCGCCGAAGGCGCCGTGGGTCGCGGTATGGCTGTCGCCGCAGACGACGGTCATGCCCGGCAAGGTCCAGCCCTGTTCCGGGCCGACGATGTGGACGATGCCCTGACGGATGTCAGAGACGGGATAATAGTTGATCCCGAAATCCTTGGCGTTCTTGTCGAGCGCCTCGACCTGGATGCGGCTTTCCTCGTTCTCGATCCCCTTGGCGCGGTCGAGCGTGGTCGGCACGTTGTGATCGGGCACCGCGATGGTCTTTTCCGGGGCGCGGACCTTGCGGCCCGACATGCGCAGCCCCTCGAAGGCCTGGGGCGAGGTCACCTCATGCACGAGGTGGCGGTCGATATAAAGGAGGCAGGTGCCATCGTCTTGCGTGTCGACGACGTGGGCATCCCAGATCTTGTCATAGAGCGTCTTGGGGGACATCGGTCCTCTCCGTTTCATCAGAACATGAATAGGGCGACAGGAAACGGCCGGCGATCAAAGTCGCGCCAGCACCGTCATTGTGGCGCCGAAGAACCGCCAGGGCAGCCGCGCGCGATCGTCCATGTCGAAGAAGCGTTTCATTCGGCCGCAGTTACACCTTTGCCTTGAGTCTCGCAAGCGCGCAGGGTTGCACGGCATGGGGCATTGCTGACACAAAGGTGTCGAGGAGGTTGCCCTTGGAAAACGAGATCAACAGCCTGATCGCGGCATTGTCGTCGCTGTGGGATGCGGTGCGGCTCAACCTTCGGTTGTTGCTTTCCCCACGGCAGCTTGAACAGATCGGGGTGATCGTCCTGTGCTTCGCGCTGGCCTGGTTGGCAGCGCGCCGGATGGCCCCGCGGTTCGACGACTGGATTCGCAGCCTCGAGGGGCGACCGAAATGGCAGCTTCGGTGGCTGGCGGTCTTGCGCGACCGGATGCGGCTCGGCATTTTCGCGGCCTTCGCCTGGCTCGCGGCAGGCGGCTATGCCGCGCTCTACAACTTCCCCTCGCGCCGCTACCTCATCGTCCTGGCCGCCACCATCGCGACGGCCTGGTTCTTCATCCGTGTCGCTGCGCAGCTTGTGAAGAACCGGTTCCTGCGGCAGGTCACGATCTGGGGCCTGACGATCTACGCGACACTCTACTATACGAGATTTCTCGGCGATGCGACGCGCTTCCTGAATGGGCTGGCCGTCCAGTTCGGCGATTTCCGGCTTTCGGCCCTTGCGGTGTTGAAGGCCGCCCTCGTCACGACGCTTCTCTTCTTCGGTGCGCGCGTGCTGGCGCTGGGCGCCGCGCGAAAGATCTCGGCGAACGAGGATATCAGCCCTTCTATGCGGGTGCTCACCGTCAAGTTCCTGCAGATCGCGCTCTATTCGGCGGCCGTCTTCATCGGCCTCAAGGCGGTCGGTTTCGACCTGACCGGCCTTGCGGTCCTGTCGGGCGCGATCGGCGTCGGCCTCGGCTTCGGCCTGCAGAAGGTGGTGTCGAACCTCGTCTCGGGCGTCATCATCCTGCTCGACAAGTCGATCAAGCCCGGCGACGTCATCAGTCTTGGCGACACCTTCGGCTGGATCGAGAGCCTTGGCGCCCGCTATGTCTCGGTCGTCACGCGGGACGGCAAGGAATACCTCATCCCGAACGAGGATCTCATCACCGGGCAGGTGGTGAACTGGTCGCATTCGAACGAATTCGTGCGGATCGACCTCTTCTTCGGGACCTCGTATCACGACGACCCCCATCAGGTCCGCAAGCTGGCGGTCGAGGCTGCGCTCTCGGTGGGCCGCGTGCTGAAGGACCGGCCAGCGGTCTGCCACATTACCGGCTTTGGCGACAGCTCGGTCGACTACATCCTTCGCTTCTGGATCCGCGATCCGGTCGAGGGGCTGACCAATGTGAAGGGCAATGTCTACCTCGCGCTTTGGGACACGTTCCATGCGAACGGCATCTCGATCCCCTTCCCGCAGCGCGAGGTGAAGGTGCTGCCGGGGTCGGAACTGGCGATGTCCGGTCAGTCCGCCGAAGGGATGGCCTCCAGCAAGTCCCCCGGCTGACACTCAAGCGCAGCGCAAATCCGTCCGAGCGTCTCGAAGCGGATGCCCTTCACCTTGCCGGACTTCAGAAGCGACAGGTTCGCCTCGGTGATGCCGACGATCTCGGCCAGCTCGCGCGAGCGCATCTTGCGGCGGGCGAGCATCACGTCGAGGCGGACGACAATCTCCATCAGACGAAGCTCGCGTTTTCCGCCGCCGCCCGCGCCGCCTCGCGCATGGCCCAGCCGATGACGACAAGAAGGCCGCCGGAGAGGAGGAAACCGAGGGAATCGCTCGACAGGCTGAGGACGAGATGCCGCTGACCGGCCGGATTGTCGATGGTGAGGAGGAGCGCCTGCGCGGTGTGCAGAAGCGTGCCCGCTACGGCGAGGACGACGAGCGCGGCGCCGATGCGGCGGATGCGTTCGGCCGCGGCGTCGGTCAGGATCTGCCCCCGCCGGTAAAGCGCGAAGAGCCCGCGCATGTACCAGAGCGCCGCCATCGCCGGAAGCGCCGCGAGAAGTCCCATCGCGGCGGTTGCTGCGGCCTTGCCGGGCGGGATCGGCCCGGCGATGTCGAGACCCGGAAACGCCGTGCGGACCGCCTCGGGATCGGCAAGGCCGCTTGCCACCGTCCAGAGGGCGGCGAGTGGCAGAAGGCAGAGCGCAATGAGGGTCGCCGCCTCGAGCAGACGGGAGAGGCGGGTGATTTTTGCCGTCATGAAGATTCCTCTTTTGCGATATTGATTTATTGTTTTACAGAAAATTATATCCGTGAAAAGGAGAATCACATGACCCGATCGCTTTTTTTTCGCATCGGCCCTCGTCATGATGGCCGGGTGCAGTGCGCTTGTCCCCTCGGGCGTCGCGCGGCTCTCGGCCATTTCGCCACTTGAGGCCGACCCCGACGCCATCGCCGTCGCGCTCGTCCTGCCCGAGGGGGTCGACCTCGTGCCGGGCAGCGCGCGGCTGGCCATCGAGGCGGTGCGCGAGGATACGGGCGAGGCCGCGTCGGGCGATTTCGCGCTTTCGGCCGCAGCGGCGGATGCGACGGCGTTCGGGGCCGAAGCGGGCCAGGTGCGTGTCCTGAGCGTCGCCGAAGACGCGGGGGCGCCGATGCGGGCGTTGCAGGCGACGGTGCGCGACTGGAAAGCGGCGGGGGCCGGGACCCACGGTCAGATCGCCGTGCGCATGGCCGCCTGTCACATCGGCGCCGGCCCCGCGCCGGACGCCCGCGCCTCGGTCTATCTGCGGACCGATCCGTCGGGGGAATTCTTCGCGGTGCTGCGCGACGGCCCCCTGTCGGAGATTGCCGGCGTCATGACCCCGGCGGGGGACGCGGCCTGCCCCGGCGAGGTTTCGCGCGGCAGGGAACCATCTCCACACGCGCGACATTGAGATTTCACAATCGCGATGCTACCTTGGCATCAAGCCCAGCGCCGGGGCGGGGACGGCGTGCAACCCAGGAGGACAATGTCCTGTTTTCGACTGAAGCGGCGGCCGCGACACGGGCCGCAGGGGCAGTGGCCATGACGGCCCGGCTTGACGACGCCACGAGCGACCAGGTGCTTGCCCGCGTTCTCTCCTCCCTCGATGACGACAAGGCCGAAGACGTGGTGGCGATCGACCTCCGCGGCCGGTCCTCTGTCGCCGATCACATGGTGATCTGCTCGGGGCGGTCCTCGCGCCAGGTCGGGGCGATCGCAGAGAAGCTGGTCGAGCGGCTGAAGCACGAGTTCGGCCGGAACTGCCGGGTCGAGGGCAAGGACCAGGGCGACTGGGTGCTGATCGACGCCAATGACGTGGTGGTGCATGTCTTCCGCCCCGAAGTGCGCGAGTTCTACCAGCTCGAGAAGATGTGGATGCCTTCGGGCGCCGGCCTCGCCGCGCGCCAGGGCTGATGCGCCTCCATCTTTGCGTCGTGGGCCGGCTGCGCGCCGGTCCGGAACTCTCGCTGATCGACGACTACCTGACACGGTTCGACCGGACGGGGCGGCCCCTTGGGCTTGGCCCCGTTTCTGTTCATGAGGTCGAGGACAGGAAGGGCGGCGGCATGGAGGCCGAGGCGGCGCTTCTGGCCCGCGCGATTCCGGGCGGCGCCTTCGTCACCGCCCTCGACGAACGCGGGACAGTGATGCCCTCGCCCGATTTCGCGCATCTGATCGCGAAGCAGCGCGATGCCGGGCGGCAGGACATGGCCTTCCTGATCGGCGGCGCGGACGGGATTGCCCCGGCGCTCAGGCAGGCGGCGGATCAGCGGCTCTCTTTCGGGGCGATGGTCTGGCCGCACATGCTGG
>JAGRDU010000047.1:0-9236 GCA_020446905.1 Paracoccaceae bacterium
TCACCATCTTGCCGACCTTCGGCGCCCCGGTTTCCGCCAGAAGCGGCTTCAGGATCGCCATCCCGGCCTTCATCGCGTTCGCCGCCAGAAGCACCTCCGGCACGAAGAGGATGCCGTCGCGGAAGTCGGCGCCGACGATGGTCATCCCCGCGACCAGCGCCTTGGTCAGCACGTCATAGGGCTGCCATCCGCGTTCCAGCAGGATGTTGACGCCATCCTCGATCTCTTCCTTCAGACCGTCGTAGAGGTCGTCGTGCATCTGCAGCACAAGCTCCTCGTCGTCGAGCTCGCTCAGAATGATGTCGTCTTCGTCTGCCATGGGCGTGTCTCCTGACGGTCCTTGTCCCGTTATTGGGGCCAGTCATGCCATGTCACTTGGCGAATTGCGACATCGGCGGCGTCTGGCGCGACGCAAAGCCCCGCGACCGGTGGCCGGACGTGTCCCGCTTGCAAGATGTTCGCGTAATGTTCTAGTGTTGCGCCATGCCCCTGCCGCCCCCGGATCCCTTCCTGCGCCTCAAGGCGCGCGGTGCCGCCTCGAACGCTTCGGGGCGCTATGAACCCCATGCCCGCGAACGGGTTTCCGACGGCTGGGACATGCCCGAGGAGGAGCGCCTTCTCATGACCGAGGTCAGCGAGGAGCGTCCGCGCTCGGTCATCAACCACGTGGCCTCGCCCGACCTGCCTTTCGACCGGTCGCTCAATCCCTACCGGGGGTGCGAGCATGGCTGCATCTACTGCTTCGCACGGCCGACCCATGCCTGGCTTGGCCTTTCACCGGGGCTCGATTTCGAGACGCGGCTTGTGGCGCGGCCCGATGCGGCGGCGGTCCTCGCACGCGAACTGGCACGCAAGAGCTATCGGCCCGCGCCGCTTGCCATCGGGACGAATACCGATCCCTATCAGCCGATCGAGCAGCGCTACCGGATCATGAGGGGGGTCCTGCAGGTGCTGTCGGACTGGAACCATCCCGTGGCGATCGTGACCAAGGGGGCGCTGATCGGCCGCGACCTCGACCTTCTGGCGGACATGGCGCACCGGGGCCTCGTGCAGGTCGGCATATCGGTCACCACGCTCGACGCCGGACTGTCGCGCCGGCTGGAACCCCGCGCGCCCGCGCCCGAGCGGCGGCTGGCGACGATCCGGGCGCTGTCGGAGGCGGGCGTTCCGGTGCGCGTGATGGTCGCCCCGCTGATCCCGGTCCTGACCGAACCCGAGCTGGAGCGCATCCTGGCTGCCGCGCGCGCGGCCGGCGCGTCGGCGGCGAGCTATATCCTCTTGCGCCTGCCGCTCGAGGTGGCGCCACTCTTTCGCGACTGGCTCGCCCGGCATGAGCCGCAGAGGGCCGCGCATGTGATGAAGCGGCTGCGGGACATGCGGGGCGGCAAGGACTATGACGCGGACTGGGGCACGCGCATGACCGGCGAGGGCGATCACGCCCGCCTGATCACGCAGCGCTTCAGCCTCGCGGCCCGGCGCCTTGGTTTCGTGCGGCGGCTGGCGCCGCTCGATGTCGCGCGGTTCGCGCCGCCGCCCCGGGCGGGCGATCAGCTTTCGCTCTTCTAGGCGCCCGTCCGGGCTCAGCCGCGCCGGCGGCCGCCACGGCGCTCGCGTGCAGGCCCGGCATCCTCGCCCGTCCCGTCCGAGGCCGAGGAGAAGCCGCCAAGCCGCGCGGCGATCTCGTCCAGCGTCGGGCGCGGCCCGCGCGGGCGGCTCTCCAGCGCGGCGCGCATCGCCTTCAGATGCTCGGGCATCGTGCCGCAGCAGCCGCCGATGATCGTGGCGCCCGCATCGCGCGCCAGCACCGCGTATTCGGCCATCAGCTCGGGCGTGCCGTCGTAGTGGATATGCCCGTCGTGGTATTTCGGAATGCCGGCATTGCCCTTGGCGATCACCGGAAGCTCCGGTCCCGCCGCGACGAAGCCGAGGACGGTGCGCATGAGGTCGGCGGCGCCGACACCGCAATTGGCGCCGAAAGCCAGCGGTTTGTGGGCCAGCTTGTCGACCATCGCGGCCATCTGCGCCGAAGTGACGCCCATCATGGTGCGGCCCGCCGTGTCGAAGCTCATCGTGCCGCACCAGGGCATGCTGACCCTCGCGAAGGCCTCGGCGGCCGCCTTGAACTCCTCGGGCGCGCTGATCGTCTCGAGCCACAGGACATCGGCACCGGCATCGCGCAAGGCCTCGGCCTGCTCGTGGAAGATCTCGACCGCCAACTCGTGGGTCAGCGCGCCCATCGGCGCCATGATCTCCCCGGTCGGGCCGACCGAGGCGGCGACGACGACCGGCCGGCCGGCGGCATCGGCGATCTCGCGCCCGAGCGCCACGCCCGCGGCGTTGATCTCGCGCACGCGGCCCTGGGCGTCGTGCAGCTTGAGGCGGCTTGCGTTGCCGCCGAAGGTGTTGGTCAGGAAAATGTCCGAGCCCGCGTTCACCGCGCCCCGGTACAGCGTGCGGATGTTGTCCGGCTGATCGAGGTTCCACAGTTCCGGCGCCTCGCCCGAGGAGAGGCCCATGTTGAAGAGGTTGGTGCCCGTGGCGCCGTCGGCCATCAGCCAGTCGCGCTCGGAGAGGAGCCGGGAAAGAAGATCGCTCATCGTCTTCAGCCTTTCGCACTGCGTGGGGCGTGCCTGCGGCGGCGCGCCGGTTGCGGCCCGTGTGCCATGACGCGGCGGCGGAATCAAACCGAACCTCTCCGCTGCCCGCACTGTCGCCGTCCTCTTCGGCACGGGTCCGCCCCGGGCAGGCGCCGCGGGCGATGGATCTCGGCAGCGATGTCGAGGGCCGCGAGGACAAGCGCGGTGCGCCCCGGGGCGGCAAGGTAGAGCGGCACGGGGCGGGGCGCAAAGGCAACCTTGAACTGGCGCAGCCCCTCGGCCCCGCCGAGGGCGCCGAGGAGGCGCGTGACGATGGCCGGCGGCAGGGGCAGGCGCGCGAGACCGGCCTCGATGCGTGCCGCGGTTCGCCGGCAGGGCAGGGCGGCGAGCGACAGGCGCGGCACGCCCTCGCGCGCCGCCGCCGCGACGGCGCCGGCGACGAGGCTCTGCATCGTGCCGTCGGGCACCCCGCCCGACCAGCGCATCAGGTCGAGCGTCCATTCGGCGCGCGCCTCGTGAAAGCTGGCAAAGGCGATCGGCCGTCCGTCCCGACGGGCGAGGAAGACGCGCTGGCCTGCGACATAGTCCGGATCGAACCGGCCCATGGAAAAGCCGCGCTCGGGGCCGCGCGCCATGTCCCAGTCGCGGGCGATCGCTGTCATCTCGGGCAGCGGCAGGATCGCGCCGGCCTCTTCGACCGTCACGCCCTCGCGTTCGGCGCGGCGCAGCTTCCGGCGGAGGCTGGCGTATGCCGGGCCGGCGAACCCTGCCGCCCCTCGCGGATCAAGCACCTGCTCCTCGGCGATGCGCAGAACCGTCCAGCCGGCGCGGCGCGCGAGTGCGGCAGTGTGCGGACCGCATTTGTAAAGGCCGGGAAGGCGCCCCTCCTTCGCTGCCTCCTGCGCCAGAACGGACAGCAGGCCGGGCACGGCACCGGGCGGACCGAGCGGGTCGAAAAGCGCGACAAGACTGATCCGGCCGCGCCCCACTGCCGCCGCCGTGGCGCCGGCGCGCAGGAGGCCGTGCTGGCCCTGCCGCAGAATCCCGCACTCCGCCCGGCCCGCCGAGAAGAGCGCCGGGCCGAGCCCCGGCCCCCGCGCGATCTCCTGCGCCTCGAGAAGTGCCGGAGGGCTGGATGCCGCGTCCCGCATCGGACCGCGGATCAGCACCGCCATCGCGAAAAGCGCGGGCAGCGCAACATAGACGGCACGGAACGCCAGCACGCTGGCCATCAGCGCCGCCGGATCGGCGCCCGGATAGGCGAGAAATAGGACGGTCTCGAAAAGGGGCCGACCCCGCCCGGCGTCGCGAGGACCAGCGCGGCGCCGAGCGCGACGAGATAGGCGGCGATCGCGCCGGCAGGATCGGAGGCGAGCCCGGGCGGCAGGAGGAACCAGAGCGCGAGGCCGGCCGCGCCGGTATCGGCGAGGGTCAGCGCCAGAAGTCGTCCCAGCATGAGCGGGCCCGGCAGCGGTCCGATCCGGCGCCCGAGGATGACCGGCGCCCGCGCGAGGATCAGGAAAAGCACCCCCGAAACACCAGCCACGAGGCCGACGCCCGCCGCGACTTCCGCCGCGGGCGACGCCAGAACGCCGTCCCGGGGGGCAAAGAGCAGCACCGCGCCCGAGGCCACGACCAGCCAGGACAGCAGGAAAAGCCCCGTCACACCGGCCGTCACCCGTGCCGCCTGCCCGGGGGTGAGCCGCGCGCTAAGCCGCCAGCGGACGAGCGCGCCGGTGACCAGACCCGCGCCCATCGCCTGCGAGATCGCGATGGCCGCCGCGCCGGCACGCGCCGCCTCCTCCGGGCCGGTTCCGGTCCGCATCAGCCGGTGCACCGCGGCGTCATAGCGGCCGAGGGCGCGGAACGACAGGTAGGTGGCTGCCAGCGCGCCGAGCCAGCCCTCGGGCGCGATCTGCCCGAAGGCCATGCCCACCGCGGCGAGGTCGATCGCCGCGAGGGGGCCCCGAAAAACAAGGATGATCCCCGCAAGGAGGAGGAGCGCGGCGCCCTGCCTGACGGCCAGGCGGAGCCAGGGCGACGCCGCGGGTGCCGGATCGGCGCGCACCGCGCTTCGGGACAGGGTCGGGAATCTGCGCGCCATTCTGCCTCCGCCGGAATTCCGGCCGAGGGCTAAGGGCGAAAGGTTCAGATCGGCTTAAGGCGCGCGCGTTGCGAGGCCTCAGGCCTCGTTCATGATCTGCCGCTTGGCCTCGGTCATGAGGTCCGACATCTTGGCACGGATCGTCACCTCGTCGGCGGCCCCGCCGAGATCGCCTGCGATCTTGCGATAGACATCCTCGTCGCCCGCTTCCTCGAAGTCGGCGGCCACGACTTCCTTTGCATAGGCATCGGCGTCGGCGCCCGACTTGCCAAGAAGGCCCGCGGCCCAAAGCCCGAGCAGCTTGTTGCGGCGCGCCTCGGCCTTGAAGCGCAGTTCCTCGTCATGGACGAACTTGTTCTCAAAGGCGTTTTCGCGATCGTCGAAGGTGGTCATCTTGGCCCCCGCTGCAAAGGTTGCGTTGCCCTCCATATGCCCGCCGCGCCCGCGCCGTGCAAGTCTTGACTGCGCGCCGGCCGGCCCTTCGGCCCCATGTCCTTGCGGGGCCGGGCGCCTTGGACTATGAGGGCGGCAAAGAGGCCGGCGCCCCCCGTGGCGCCAAGGGGACCGGAGCGCGCATGGCACCTCGTCGCAAGAAGATCTACGAAGGCAAGGCCAAGATCCTCTACGAGGGCCCCGAACCCGGCACCTTCATCCAGTACTTCAAGGACGACGCCACCGCCTTCAACGCTCAGAAGAAGGCGACGATCGAGGGCAAGGGCGTCCTCAACAACCGGCTTTCCGAATTCTTCATGACCGGCCTGACCAGCGTCGGCATCCCGAACCACTTCATCCGCCGCGTCAACATGCGCGAGCAGCTGATCCGCCAGGTCGAGATCATCCCCCTGGAGGTGATCGTGCGCAACTTCGCCGCCGGCTCCATCGCCAAGCGCCTCGGTATGGAGGAAGGCACCCAGTTGCCGCGCCCGATCGTCGAATACAGCTACAAGAACGACGCGCTCGGCGATCCGATGGTCTCCGAGGAATATATCGTCGCCTTCGGCTGGGCGAACCAGCAGGACCTCGACGACATCGTCTCCATCGCGCTCCGGGTGAACGATTTCCTCTCGGGCATCTTCTACGGCGTCGGCATCAAGCTCGTCGATTTCAAGATCGAGATCGGCCGCGTCTGGGACGGCGATTTCATGCGCCTCATCGTCGCGGACGAGATCTCGCCCGACAGCTGCCGCCTGTGGGACATCAAGACCGGCCAGAAGCTCGACAAGGACGTCTTCCGCCGCGATCTCGGCTCGCTGACGGATGCCTATACCGAGGTCGCCCGGCGGCTTGGCGTCCTGCCGACGCAGACGACGCATCTGACCAAACCGACGCTCATCAACTGAAAGGCCCGCCGATGACCGCCCCGCTTAAGGCCCAAGTCCTCAAGGCCCGTGTCCATGTGATGCTGAAGGACGGCGTCCTCGACCCGCAGGGCGAGGCGGTGCGCCACGCGCTCGGCACGCTCGGCTTTTCCGGGGTCGAGGCGGTGCGCCAGGGCAAGGTGATCGAGCTCGATCTTTCCGCCACCGACAAGGGCGCCGCCGAAGCCGAGGTCAGGGCGATGTGCGAAAAGCTCCTCGCCAATACCGTGATCGAGAAATACACCGTCGAGATCGCCTGAAGGCGCGGCCTGCGCTTTCATTGTGGACCAAATTCTCCGGGGTCCGGGGCAGCGCCCCGGCGCTGATCTAACTGCGACAGCAAAGGGATTGCCATGAAAGCCGCCGTCATCACCTTCCCGGGATCGAACTGCGACCGCGACCTCGCCGTCGCCTTCGAGAAGGCGGGCGCCCATGTCACGAAGGTCTGGCACAAGGACGCGGCGCTGCCGAAGGGGCTCGACATCGTCGGCATCCCGGGCGGCTTTTCCTTCGGCGACTACCTGCGCTGCGGCGCCATCGCCGCCCAGTCGCCCGTCGCCGCCGCGATCAGGGCTTTTGCCGAGACGGGCGGCCATGTCATCGGCATCTGCAACGGCTTTCAGGTCCTGACCGAGACCGGCCTGCTGCCTGGTGTCCTGATGCGCAACGCGGGTCTGAAGTTCGTCTGCAAGAGCGTTGATCTCAAAGTCGAAAGCACGAACTCGGCCTTTACAAACCTCTGGTCGAAAGGCGATCTCGCCCGGGTTCCCATCGCGCATCACGACGGCAACTACACGATCGACGCCGAGGGGCTCGCGCGGCTGAAGGCCGAGGATCGCATCGCCTTCACCTATGCCGAGAACCCCAATGGCTCGACCGCCGACATCGCGGGCGTGCTGTCGGCGAACCGCCGTGTCCTCGGCATGATGCCGCATCCCGAACGGATGGCCGAGGCGGCGCATGGCGGCACTGACGGCGCGCGGCTCTTCGGCTCGCTGATGGCCGCGCTCGCGGCGGCGTGATCGCAGGTCCGTCGCGCTTGTGACGAAGCGCCCCGGCGCCTAGACTGTGCGCATGACAGACCGGACGCCACCCGAGGATCCGCAGACGCCGGCCCCGCCGGGGGCGGCGCCGCTGATCGTGCCGCTTGTCGCGGAAAGCTCTGGGCTCGTCTCGATGCGCAACCCGTGGTGGCTGCGCGCGCTGGTCATCGCCTTCATCGCGATCGCCGTCGCGGTCATCTGGGTGACGAACGCCTTCCTGACCGACCGCTTCACCGAAAGCACCCGCAACCGCGCCGATGTGCGCCTCGCGCTCTATACCGGCCACATCATCTCCGAACTGCAACGGACCGCCGTTGTGCCGCTGCTGCTGGCCCGTGACCCCGCGCTCATCACGGCGCTGACCACCGGCGCCTTCGCGACCACCTCGCAGAACCTCATGTCCGCGCAGGACGAGATCGGCGCGGCCTCGATCCTCCTTCTGGACGAGACGGGGCGGACCGTCGCCGCGACCGACCGTAATCTTCTGGGCACGAACTACAGCAGCGCGGCGTTCTTCGTGAATGCGCAGCGCTCGAAGGATACCGGTTTCGACACGGTCTTCACGCTGTCCGAAAGCCCCAAGGGGGGCTTCGATTTCACCTACAGCCGCGCCATCCTCGTGGACGGCAAGATCGCCGGCGTGATCGCCGTCGGCGCCGGCCTGCCGCGCTTCGAGAAGGTCTGGTCGGGCATCTCGGAATCGGTCCTCGTGACCGACAGCGAGGGGCGCGTCATCCTGACGACCGAGCCGCGCTGGCGCGGTCGTCCCTTGGGCGACGCGCTGGCGCTGCGGCCCGCCGTCTCGGCCATCGAGCGGGCGCTGAGGGCGACGACGGACTGGGCGGGCGAGCCGCCCGACGCCTATGTCGGCGGGGTCGCGGTGATGCGGACCGAGGCGCGCATTCCGTTCCACGGCTGGCGCCTCGTCAGCTTCACGAGCTACGATTCGATCCGCGAGCGGGTGAATTCGGTCCTCGCGCTCGAGATCATGGCCTTCGCGGTCCTGCTCGCGACGATCTTCTATCTCCTGTCGCGGCGGGCCCGGATGCAGTCGGCGCTCTTCAAGCGGGAGTCGGCGGAACTGCGCCAGCTTAATGCACGGCTACAGCGGGAAATCGCCGAACGCGAGAAGGTCCAGAAGGACCTCGCGGTGGCCGAACAGACGCTCGCGCAATCCTCCAAGCTCGCCGCGCTTGGCGAAATGTCGGCCTCGGTCAGCCACGAACTGAACCAGCCGCTGGCCGCGATGAAGACCTACCTCGCCGGCGCGCGCCTTCTTCTGCAGCGCAAGCGCGCGGAGGAGGCAATGTCCTCGTTCCAGCGCATCGACGATCTCATCGAGCGCATGGGCTCGATCACGCGGCAGCTCAAGTCCTTCGCGCGCAAGGGCGGCGAGGCCTTCGAGGAAGTGGACGTAAGGGCTTCTGTTTCCTCGGCTTTGTCGATGATGGAGCCGTCGCTGCGCACCCGTCAGATCAAGATCACGCGGATGATGCCGCGCACCCCTGTGATGGTGATGGCGGACCGCGTGCGGCTCGAGCAGGTCATCATCAACCTCCTGAGGAACGCGCTTGATGCCACCAAAGGTGTCGCCGACCCGCAGGTGGAGATCCTCCTGACGGTAGGCGAGACGGCGACGCTTGCGGTGCGCGACAACGGCCACGGCATCACCGATCTCGAAAACCTCTTCGAGCCCTTCTACACCACGAAGGGGCCGGGCGAGGGCGTCGGTCTCGGTCTTGCCATTTCCTCCGGCATCGTGAAGGACCTTGGGGGCCGGCTGACGGCGCGCAATGCGCCGGAGGGCGGGGCTGTGTTTGAAGTTCAGCTCCCGATAGTTGCAGCAAAGACCGAAGCGGCGGAATGAGGTGACCCATGGCGCGCGCGATGAAAGTGGCGATCGTCGATGACGAACAGGACATGCGGCAGTCGATCAGCCAGTGGCTGACGCTGTCGGGCTTCGAGACCGAGACCTATGCGAGCGCCGAGGAGGCGCTGAAGTCGATCGGGCAAGACTGGCCGGGTGTCGTCGTCTCCGACATCAAGATGCCGGGCATGGATGGCATGGCCTTCCTCAAGCGCCTGATGAGCGTGGATTCGGGCCTGCCGGTCATCATGATCACCGGCCATGGCG
>JAGRDU010000047.1:9262-10982 GCA_020446905.1 Paracoccaceae bacterium
TCGAGGCGATGCGCGTCGGCGCCTACGACTTTCTCGAAAAGCCTTTCAATCCCGACAAGATGACCGACCTTGCCAAGCGCGCAAGCCAGACGCGGCGCATGACGCTCGACAACCGCGCTCTGCGCCGCGAGCTTTCCGACGGCACGACGATCATGAAGAAGCTGATCGGGACCTCGCCGGCGATGGACCGGCTGCGCGAGGATATCCTCGATCTCGGCCAGGCGGACGGGCACGTCCTGATCGACGGCGAGACCGGCACCGGCAAGACGCTGGTCGCGCATGCGCTCCATGCCGTCGGGCCCCGGGCGGGCAAGAAATTCACCGTCGTCTCCTGCGCCGCCTATTCCGAGGACCAGCTCGGCACAAGGCTCTTCGGTCCGATGGACGAGGGCGGGCAGATCCCGCTGGTCGAGGAGGCGCGTGGCGGCACCTTGGTGCTTGAGGACGTGCAGGCGCTTTCCCAGCCGCTGCAGGCACGGCTTCTGACCTTCATCAACGAACAGGGCACGCCGGCCGAGACGCGCATCATCGCCATCGTGAACGACCACGAGCAGGGACGCACCGTCGAGGACGCGCTCCGCCCGGACCTCTACTTCCGCCTCGCCGCGCTCAAGATCGTGCTGCCACCCTTGCGCGCGCGGGGCGAGGATATCCTGACGCTCTTCACCCGGCTCGCCGAGCAGTTCTCCGAGGAATATGGCTGCGAGGCGCCCGAGGTGACCGCGCAGGAGGCCGCGCAGCTTCTCCAGGCGCCCTGGCCGGGGAACGTGCGCCAACTCATCAACGTCGCCGAACGCGCGGTGCTGCAGAACCGCCGCGGCTCGGGCTCCATCGCGTCCCTCCTCATGGCCGAAAACGAGGAGGCCGGGCCGGCGATGACGACGGAGGGCAAGCCGCTCAAGGAATATGTCGACAGTTTCGAGAAGATGCTGATCGACAACTCGATGCGCCGCCACAAGGGCTCCATCGCCAATGTGATGGACGAACTTTGCCTGCCGCGCCGGACGCTGAACGAGAAGATGGCGAAGTACGGGCTGCAGCGCTCGGACTACCTCTGACAGGGCGCAAACTTTCGAACGAAAATTTGGGCGGGCATCATGCCCGCCCGCGATTTTTCCCTGAAAAATCGGCCAGCGCCAGTGACTTGGGGCGGCGCGGCCCGAAAGGCTGCAAAAATGGTCATTGTCTTTGCGGCCGCAAACCCGTTACTCTGCCGAAACGTCCTCTTCACGCTTCGCGTGTAGTGCGACCCACCGAATTCGCTGCCAAAAGGCGAGGTCCGGCGTATGGGCCGAACCCGCCGACAGGGCAGGATGACTGGTCGAAAGACCGCAATTTGCCCGTCCCCGAGGGGGCGTGCCAGAGTTGGGTGCCCTGACAAGGCGCCTTGGAAAGAACCGCGATGAAACGCGAGCGGATCGAGCAGCGAAGGACAGGCAGGCCCATGGCCGCGCCCCTTTCGCCGACCGCTGCGACACTCGCTTCAGCAATTGACCGCATGCCAGGGCGCCGGGCCGCAAGCCCCGTGCCCCAGCTTGCGTTCGGAAAGTTCACATGGCCAAGAAAATGCTCATCGATGCCACCCACGCGGAAGAGACCCGCGTCGTGGTGGTGGACGGAAACAAGGTCGAGGAGTTCGATTTTGAATCCGAGAACAAACGGCAGCTTGCCGGAAACATCTATCTCGCCAAGGTAACGCGGGTCGAACCCTCGCTGCAGG
>JAGRDU010000048.1 GCA_020446905.1 Paracoccaceae bacterium
CGAATTTCGGCAGCTGGTTGGTGCCGTACATCGCCTCGTCCTTCACGAGGACGGGGGTCATCGTCTCGGTCAGCCCGTGTTCGGTCGTGTGCAGGTCGAGCATGAACTGCGCGAGCGCCCGGTGGATGCGGGCGACGCCGCCGCGCAAGAGGACGAAGCGGCTGCCCGAGAGCTTGGCGGCGGTCTCGAAATCCATGCCCGCCTTGACGCCCGCGATCTCGTAGTGCTCGACCGGCTTGAAATCGAAGGTGCGCGGGGTACCCCAGCGGTGCAATTCCACATTGTCCGCCTCGTCGGCGCCGGTCGGCACCTCGTCCAGGGGCAGGTTCGGAATGGTCAGAAGAAGGTCGCGCAGCCTCGCGTCTTCGGCGGCAGCTTCCTCCGTCAGGCGCGCCACTTCCGCCTTCTTCTCGGCCACGAGGGCGCGCAGGCGCTCGAACCCCGCCTCGTCGCCCTTCGCCTTGGCGGCGCCCACCTCTTTCGAGGCGGCGTTCTGCGCGGCCTGCGCGGTCTCGGCGGCGAGGATCTTTGCCCTCCGTCCCTCGTCCAGCGCGAGAATCTCGGACGACAGCGGCGCGACCCCGGGGCGCCGCGTCAGCGCGGCGTCGAAAGCGGCGGGATTTTCGCGGATCGCGCGGATATCGTGCATGGCGGGCCTCGTCGAAGCGGTGTTCCGCGCGCCTTATGCCCGATCGGCAGGCCAAGGAAAACCGGGAAAACCCGCGAGTTTGGTGCTAGGATGGGGCGTTCCTGCGCGATGAGGTTATGGGTATCCGCCGCGAGGCGGTGAAGGTGGCGCAAGAGCAAGTCGAACCGTGACCAATGGAGGCCAACATGGCGGCGATGAATGTCGTGCGTATGCGTGTGAAGGCCGGACGCGAACCGGCGTTTCTGAAGTTCCACGAGGATCGTGCGATCGAGCCCCTGAAGGGGATGCGCTCCCTCAGGCTCGTGAAGACCGGCGAGCGAGAGTATCTCGTGCTAGGCGACTGGGAGAACATGGACGCACTTGTTGCGGCGCGCCCCGCGATGATCGCGATGCTGGACAGCTTCCGCGACGACCTCGATGATCTGGGTGGCGGGCTCGGCGTCACCGATCCGAGATCCGGCGAAGTCGTCCTAAATCGGACAGCCTGAGGCAGAAGGCCAAGGATGAGGAGGCAGGGGACGCAGCCCTTCGCCGTTGCGGCGTGATGCGGCCAGCGGCGGGTTGGTGCATGTTCCCTGCCTTGCAAAGCCCTCCCGCCGCCTATAGGTTCCCCCGCGACCGAGAGGGCGGACCTGCGCCCCATGACCAGAAGGACGCATCCATGCTCATCTCTCCCGCCTACGCCCAGGCCGCCGCCGCGCCCGGAGGCGCCGGTGCCCTTGTCCAGTTCATGCCGCTGATCCTGATCTTCGCAATCATGTATTTCCTGATGATCCGGCCGCAGCAGAAGAAAATGAAGGAACACCGCGCGATGGTCGATGCGCTGCGGCGGGGCGACCAGGTCGTCACGCAGGGCGGCATCATCGGCAAGGTGTCGAAGGTCAAGGAAGACGGCGAGCTTGAGGTCGAGATCGCGGATGGCGTGAAGGTGCGCGTCGTGAAGGCCACCATCGTGCAAGTCGTGTCCAAGACCGAGCCCGCCGCGAACACCAACGGCTGATCCGGCGATCGCGGTCACATTCAGAGTCCCCCCATGCTGCAACTCCCTCTCTGGAAGCGGATCATCATCTGGGGGCTCTGCGCCCTTGGCCTTCTGACCGCCCTGCCGAACGCCTTCTACAGCCGCGCCGAGCGCCACAACGACGCCGTCACGGCCGCCGAGCGGGCCGGATTCGAGACCGAGGCGCAGGCCGCCGACCGTGCGCTCTGGCCGTCTTGGCTGCCCTCGAATCTCGTCAACCTCGGGCTTGACCTCAGGGGCGGCGCGCATCTTCTGGCCGAGGTTCAGGTTGCCGATGTCTACAAGGCACGGATGGACGCGCTCTGGCCCGAGATGCGCCGCGCGCTGGCCGATGCCCGTGGCGATATCGGCGGCATCCGCCGGGCACCTTCGGACCCGGCCGAGCTTCGCATCCAGATCGAGAAGCCCGAGGCGATGGCGAAAGCGGTCGAGGTCGCGAACGGCCTTGCTTCAAACGTCATCAGCCTGACCGGCGTTGGTCAGAAGGACCTCGACGTCACCGCCGAGGGGAACGAACTGATCGTCCGGCTTTCCGAGGCCGAACGCGCCGCGACCGACGACCGCACGATGCAGCAATCGCTCGAGATCATCCGTCGCCGCGTCGACGAGGTCGGCACGCGCGAGCCGACGATCCAGCGGCAGGGCACCGAACGCATCCTGATCCAGGTGCCGGGGATCGGCTCGGCCTCGGAGCTGAAATCGCTGATCGGCACGACGGCGCAACTGACGTTCCAGCCTGTGGTCGGGCGGGGCACCGACGGCAATGCGATTGCGAAGCCCGGCACCCAGATCCTGCCGTCGATCGACGAGAAGGGCGTGTTCTACACGCTTGAGGACACGCCCGTCGTGACCGGCGAGGAGCTGACCGACGCGCGGCCCGATTTCGACCAGAACGGGCGGCCCGCCGTCTCGTTCCGCTTCAACCCGACCGGCGCACGCAAGTTCGGCGACTATACCGCCGCGAACGTGGGCCAGCTTTTCGCCATCGTCCTCGACAACGAGGTGATCTCGGCGCCCCGCATCAACCAGCACATCCCGGGCGGATCGGGGATCATCACCGGCAATTTCACGGTCGAGACATCGACCAACCTCGCGGTCCTGCTGCGGGCCGGCGCGCTGCCGGCAAAGATGAACTTCCTTGAGGAACGCACCATCGGCCCCGAGCTTGGCCAGGATTCGATCGACGCGGGCCGTATCGCGGCGGTGGTCGGCTTTGTCGCCGTCGTTGCCTTCATGATCGCGAGCTATGGACTTTTCGGGGTCTTCGCGACCGTTGCGCTGACGCTCAACATGGCGATGATCTTCGGCATCCTCTCGACCATCGGTGCGACGCTGACGCTGCCCGGCATCGCCGGCATCGTCCTGACCATCGGCATGGCGGTGGACGTGCTGATCTTCGAGCGCATCCGCGAAGAGCTGCGAACCGCGAAGGGTCCGGCGCGGGCCATCGAGCTTGGCTATGAAAAGGCAATGTCGGCGATCGTGGACGCCAACATCACCACGCTCCTGACCGCGCTCATCCTCTTCTTCCTCGGCTCGGGGCCGGTGAAGGGCTTTGCCGTCACGCTGGTCGTGGGCCTCGTGACCTCGGTCTTCACCGCGATCTATGTCACGCGCGCGATGGTGGTCGCCTGGTACGACCGCAAGCGCCCGAAAACCATCACCGTCTGAGGGATCAGCCATGGCCTATCGTCTCAAGCTCGTTCCCGAAAAGACCAATATCGACTTCTTCAGATGGGCCTGGCTGACCTTCTGGGGCTCGGTCGCGATGGTCGTCGCCGCGATCTTGCTGACCGTCGTCATGGGCCTCAACTTCGGGATCGACTTCAAGGGCGGCACGACGATCCGCACCGAATCGACCAAGGCCGTCGATGTCGGCGCCTACCGCGCCGCTGTCGCGCCGCTGGGCCTCGGGGATGTTTCGATCACCGAGGTTTTCGATCCGACCTTCCGCGAGGACCAGCATGTCGCCATGCTGCGCATCCAGGCACAGGAGGGGGCCGAGGCGATTACACCCGAGGTCATCGCCAAGGTGGAGGGCGCGCTGCAGACGGTCGATCCCTCGATCACCTTCCCCTCGGTCGAAAGCGTCGGTCCGAAGGTTTCGGGCGAACTTATCAAGACTGCCGTGCTCTCGGTTCTGGCCGGGACGGCGGCGATCTGCGTCTACATCTGGTTACGCTTCGAATGGCAGTTCGCCATCGGCGCGGTGGTGGCACTGGTCCACGACATCGCGCTGACGATCGGGATCTTCTCGCTCTTCCAGCTGAAGTTCGACCTGACGATCATCGCGGCGCTGCTGACGATCCTTGGTTATTCGATCAACGACACCGTGGTCGTCTTCGACCGGCTGCGCGAGAACCTCATCAAGTACAAGACGACGCCGCTGCGCGATCTTTGCAACCTTTCCGTCAACGAGACGCTGAGCCGCACGGTGATGACCTCGGGCACCACACTGATCGCGCTGATCGCACTTCTGATCTTCGGCGGCGACGTGATCCGGGGCTTCGTCTTCGCGATGACCTGGGGCGTGATCGTCGGTACCTATTCCTCGGTTTATGTCGCCAAGAACGTCGTCCTCATGCTCGGGGTCAAGCGCGACTGGTCGAAGAAAGATGACGGCGCGGCGGGCACGCAGTTCGCGAACGTCAAATAGGCCGGGACGATGATCCGCCTGACCGAGATCGCCTTTGGCTCGGCCACGCCGATCGACGGCTACGGGCCCGGCTTTTTCCGCATCGGCGGCGAGGTGCTGCACGGTCCGGTGATCGTGACGGCCACGGGCGCCCGGCTCTGGGCGGGGTATGACGATCCAGCCTCACTTGCCGCGCTTGCCGAAGAGATAGACATCCTCCTTCTCGGGACCGGCGCGGCCCTTGAGCCGCCACCGGCGCCCTTCACCGGGGCGCTCGCGGCGGCGGGCCTGGGCGTGGACCCGATGGCGAGCCCGACCGCGGCGCGCAGCTACAACATGCTGCTGGCCGAGGGGCGGCGGATCGCCGCGGCGCTGCTGCCGGTCCCATAGGCGCTTTGCGGCGCCGCCGGAATGGGCTAGGGGCTTGGGCATGCTGCTGACAACGGAAAGACTGGCGATCGCGCGCGGGGGGTTACGGATCCTCGAAGGGCTCAGCCTCGCGGTCGCTCCGGGGCAGGCGCTGGTGCTCCGCGGCCCGAACGGCATCGGCAAGACGACGCTTTTGCGCACCCTCGCCGGGCTTCAGCCCCCGGCGCTCGGCGCGGTGACGCTCCCGCCAGAGGGCGCCGCCTATGCCGGCCATGCCGACGGGCTGAAGGCGACGCTGACGGTGACGGAGAACCTGCGCTTCTGGGCCGCGGTCTATGGCCAGACCGATATCGGCGCCGCCATAGCGGCAATGAATCTCGCCGGCCTGACGGACCGCCCCGCACAGAATCTTTCCGCCGGGCAGAAGCGCCGCCTCGGGCTCGCGCGCCTGCTCGTCACCGGCCGCCGCCTCTGGCTGCTCGATGAGCCCACCGTCTCGCTCGATGCCGCATCTGTCGCGCTCTTCGCCGAGGCCGTGAGGACGCATCTCGCGGCCGGGGGCGCCGCCCTCATGGCCACCCATATCGACCTGGGCCTCGCCGAGGCCGAGGTGCTCGATCTCGCGCCCTACCGGCCGGGAACCCCGGCGGCAGGGCAGGGCGACGACCCTTTCGGCGAGGCCTTCGCATGACCGCCCGCTTCTTCTTGGCCGCAATACTCCGGGGTCCGGGGCAGCGCCCCGGTGCCCGCCACACTCGGGACGCCTGCCCATGCTAGCGCTCCTCCTCCGCGATATCCGCCTCGCGACCCGCGCGGGCGGCGGCTTCGGCCTGTCGCTCGCCTTCTTCCTCATCGTGACCGTGCTTGTCCCCTTCGGTGTCGGGCCCGAGGGCGGCACGCTCGCCCGCATCGCGCCCGGCATCCTCTGGGTCGGGGCGCTTCTCTCCTGCCTTCTCTCGCTCGACCGGATCTTCGCGCTTGACCGCGAGGATGGCTCGCTCGACCTTCTCGCGACAGCGCCGATCCCGCTCGAAGGGGTGGTCGCGGTCAAGGCGCTTGCCCACTGGCTGACGACCGGCCTGCCGCTGACGCTGGCGGCCCCGGTGCTCGGCGTGCTTCTGAACCTGCCGCAGACCGGCTTCACCTGGCTCACCTTCTCGCTCTTTCTCGGGACCCCGGCGCTGTCGATGATCGGGGCCTTTGGCGCCGCGCTGACGGTCGGGTTGAAGCGGGGCGGCCTCCTCCTCTCGCTCCTCGTCCTGCCGCTCTATATCCCGACCCTGATCTTCGGCGCCGAGGCGGCCAAGCGCGGGGCCGAGGGGCTTGCCTCAGGCACGCCGCTTCTGATGCTCGCCGGGATCACGGCCGGCAGCATCGCAATCCTGCCCTTCGCGGCGGCTGCGGCAATCCGCGTCAACCTGCGCTAGGCTCCGCCGTGATATGTGTATTGAGCCTTCGCCCCTGAGAGATTAGCAACGGCCCATGTCGATCTGGGAATACGCGAACCCCAAGAAGTTCATGCAGACCTCGTCCTGGGCCTTGCCCTGGGTCACGGGGCTGGCGGTCGTCGCGCTGCTGACCGGCCTTGTCTGGGGCTTCTTCTTCACGCCCGACGACTTCCGGCAGGGATCGACCGTCAAGATCATCTACATTCATGTCCCCTCGGCGATGATGGCGATCAACGCCTGGGCGATGATGCTTGTCACCTCGCTGGTCTGGCTGATCCGGCGGCACCATGTCTCGGTGCTGGCGGCCAAGGCGGCGGCGCCTATCGGCATGACGATGACGCTGATCGCGCTTTTCACCGGGGCGATCTGGGGCCAGCCGATGTGGGGCACATGGTGGGCCTGGGACCCGCGGCTGACCTCGTTCCTGATCCTCTTCCTCTTCTACCTCGGTTATATCGCGCTTTGGGAGGCGGTGGACGACCCCGACACGGCGGCGGACCTGACCTCGGTCCTCTGCCTTGTCGGCTCGGTCTTCGCGCTGCTTTCCCGTTACGCGGTTCTCTTCTGGAACCAGGGCCTGCATCAAGGCGCCTCGCTTTCCCTCGACAAGGAAGAGCATGTCTCGGACGTCTTCGCGCGGCCGCTCTGGCTGACCATGGCGGGGTTCGTGCTTCTCTTCGTGGCGCTCGTTCTCCTCAGGACGCGGACCGAGATTCGCGCCCGGCGCCTCAGGGCGCTGGAAGCACGGGAAAGGATGGCGTGATGGTCGAGCTCGGCAAATATGCGGGGACGGTGCTCGGGGCCTATGGCGTAACCGTCGCGCTTTTGCTCGGCCTCGTCTGGATCACGCTCCGGCGCGGCGCCGAGATGCGGCGCCGGCTTGAGGAGCAGGAAAGGCGGATGGGGCGGCATGGCTAGGATTTCGCCCCTCATGATCCTGCCGCCGGCGCTATTCGCCGGCCTCGCCGCGATGTTCGTCCTTGGCATGAACCGCGAGAATCCAGACGCGCTCCCCTCAGCCTTCGCGGGAAAGCCGGCGCCGACGGTTGCCGTGGCGCCGCTTGGCGATCTGCCGTCCTTCTCGGACGCCGACCTGCGCGACGGCAAGGTCAAGATCGTCAACTTCTGGGCTAGCTGGTGCGCGCCCTGCCGGGCCGAGCACCCCAACCTGAAGGCGTTGCAGGCCGAGGGGGTCACGATCCTCGGCGTCAGCTACAAGGACAAGCCCGAGGCGGCGCTGGGCTTTCTCGCCGAGCTTGGCAATCCCTATGCCGCCATCGGCGCAGACGCGAGCGGGCGCATGGGCATCGACTGGGGCCTCTACGGCGTGCCCGAGACTTTCGTGATCGACGGTAAGGGCAATGTCGTCCTGCGGTTCCCCGGCCCGATCACCGAGCGCGTGCTGGACAGCGATATCCGTAAAGCGCTGAAAGAGGCCGCCGCGAAGTAGCTGCTTACACTCCGCAGCGGCCTGGTCGTCAACGCTATTGCGAAGCGACGATCAGCAGGAGCATGCCGATGAGTTCCATCATCGGCATGGTCGGTCGAAAGTAGAGGTTGCACGTCATTCCCGTCATGAGACTGTCATAAGGTTTCGCGGCCGGCCGGCTAAGCGCATTCTGCCGACGATTCCGGAAAACCCTTTAAAACAAGGGATTTCCGCGCGGCCCTGAAGCCGACCCAATCGCCGCGCGCGGAACAAGTCCCCGAATTTTCGCGCACCATTTCCTTCGCCGGATCAATGCTGCATCGCCGCGCCGGAGAATCGGTCGCTGCTTCGAGCCGTCGCGCAAGAAAGAAGGCCCCGCGCGATGCGGGGCCTTCGGAAGGTCTCTGGCAGGCCGATCAGGCCTTGGCGAGGTTCCGCAGAACGTAGTGCAGCACGCCGCCGTTCTCGAGGTATTCGATCTCGACCTCGGTATCGATCCGGCTCTTGATCTGGATCGTCTTCGTGGTGCCGTCCTTGTAGGTAATCGTGCAGGGCACGAGGCTCAGGGGCTTGATGTCGCCCTCAAGGCCCTCGATCGTCACGACCTCGTCCCCGGTCAGATTCAGCGACTTGCGGGTCTCGCCGCCGGTGAATTCGAACGGGATGACGCCCATGCCGATCAGGTTCGAGCGGTGGATACGCTCGAACGATTCGGCGATGACCGCCTTGACGCCGAGAAGGTTGGTGCCTTTCGCCGCCCAGTCGCGGCTGGAGCCAGCGCCGTATTCGATGCCGCCGAAGATGACGAGCGGGATGCCCGCCGCCTGATATTCCATCGAGGCGTCGTAGATCGACGTCTGTTCGCCGTTCGGCCCCTTGGTGTAGCCGCCCTCGACGCCGTCCAGCA
>JAGRDU010000049.1 GCA_020446905.1 Paracoccaceae bacterium
TCGGCTGCCTGGATTCCCATTATCCGACCTCTTTCATGACATTCTGGAGGGAAGCGAGCTTCGAGCGGATCGAGGTGTCGATCATCTTCGAGCCCACCTTGACGATAAGTCCGCCGATGAGGCTGTCATCGACGGTGGTGTTCAGCTTGACGGTCTTGCCGACCGACTTCGAAAGCGAGGCGGCGAGCTTGTCGGCCTGCGCCTTGGTCAGCTCGGCGGCGGCGGTCACCTCGGCGGTCACCTCGCCCTTGTCCTCGGCGATCATGTCCTTCAGCGCAGTAAGAAGTTGCGGCAGCACGAAGAGCCGGCGGTTCGAGGCCATGAGGGCGAGCGCGTTGCCCATGGTCGGCGAAAGGCCCATTTTCTGCGACAGGGCGGCCATCGCCTTGGCCTGATCCTCGCGCGAGAAGAGCGGCGAGGAGATGAGGCCCGAGAGCTCCTTGCTCTCCTTAAGTGCGCCGGTGAGGGCGGAAACGTCGGTCTCCAGCGCGCTCAGTCCCTTGGCCTCTTTTGAGAGTTCGAAGACGGCCGAGGCGTAGCGCCCGGCGATACCTGCGGAAATCGAAGCTGGTTCGGACACGTCCACCCTTCCGATTGTTTTGTCCCTCATCCTCCCCCCAAGGCTGCGCCCCGGTCAGAGGTCCCCCGTGTCCGCTCTCGCGAACGCGTGAAGTCGGCGCGGGTGTAGCAGAGCGAACCCCTCCTAGCAACCGCCTTGGTGAACTAATTCTCGTGCCGGAAAGTCAACGATTTCATGCGCTTCGGAATTGTGCGCGCTACCGGCCGCATTTCGCCTCGTGAAGTTTGGGCGATAACATTGTGCGGCATCGAAAGAATCCCCTCGGTCGCCCTCTTCTGCGCCTGCAAATGCCGCTGCTTCCCCGTCTCTCAGACCGGTTCCGCCGAGGGTTTCGGGAGCGCTTCCAGAAGCGGCCTGCCGACCTTGGCGGCCAGTCCCGGCCGCTGCGGCACGTGCAGGTGCTTGGACACTTCGAGCATCAGGACCCCGCCCGCGACCACCGAAGAGACGCGATGCCCGAACCGTTCCCAGGCCGGCGCGGTGCGCAGCCAGAACCGGTGCGAGGACGGCGGCGCGAAAAGTGCCGAGAGCTGGCGCTCGGCGGCGAAGGACTGGCGCCGAAGCTGAGCGTCGAGCTGGCTCATCGAATAGGGCCGGCCGTAGCCGAACGGCGTCTTGTCGGACCGGGACCAGAGGCCAGAGCGGTTCGGCACGACGAAAAGCGCCCTGCCCCCCGGGCCGAGGACACGCCAGCATTCCTCAAGAAGCGCGGTCGGATGCTCGGATGTCTCAAGCCCGTGCATCAGCACAAGGCGGTCCACCATGCCGGTCTCGATCGGCCAGCGGTGCTCCTCGCACAGGACCGAGACGTTCTCCAGTCCGGCGGGCCAGGGCATCACGCCCTGCGGCCCGGGCATCAGGCCGATGACACGGCGCGCCTCCGCGAGATACGGGCGCAGCAGCGGCACCGCGAAGCCAAAGCCGACCACCGTCTGCCCCTTCACCGGCGGCCAGAGTTTGACCGTCTGGTCGCGGATCGCCTTCTGCGCCACCCGGCCCAGCTGCGTGCGGTAGTAAAAATTCCTCAGGTCGAGAACGTCGAGATGCATTGCGCGTGCTGCGTCCTTCGGCAAAGGTTCGCTTCACCATACGGAAACGGAGGCGAATTGCCATGCCGCTTGAAATCGTCACCGTCCCCTGCCTGACCGACAACTACGCCTATCTCGCCCATGATCCGGCGACGGATGCGACGGCGATCATCGACGCGCCCGAAGCCGCGCCGATCCTGCAGGCGCTGACCACACGCGGCTGGAAGGCGACCCACATCCTTCTGACGCATCATCATGACGACCATATCGCCGGGGTGCCCGCGCTCGTCGCCGCCACCGGCGCCAAGGTCGTCGGCGCGGCAGCGGACGCGCACCGTCTGCCGCCGCTCGACGTCGAGCTGCGCGAGGGCGATACCGTGAAGATCGGCGTCAGCGCGGGCAGCGTGATCGAGGTGCCGGGCCATACGCTGGGCCACATCGCCTTCTATTTTCCGGACAGTGCCGCGGTCTTCACCGCCGACAGCCTCATGGCCCTCGGCTGCGGGCGCGTCTTCGAGGGCACGCGGCCGCAGATGTGGGAGAGCCTGACGAAGCTGGCCGCCCTGCCCCCGGAGACGCTGGTCTATTCGGGGCACGAATACACAGCCTCGAACGCGCGGTTCGCGCTGACCATCGAGCCCGAGAATGCCGCGCTGCAGGCGCGCGCGGCCGCCGTCGCGGCGGCGCGGGAGGAAGGGCGCGCGACGGTTCCGGCCCGCCTTGAGGAAGAGCTCGCGACAAACCCATTCCTGCGCGCTGCCTCTACCCCGATTCGCGCACGCCTCGGGCTTCGGGATGCAACCGACGCCGAAGTTTTCGGCGAAATCCGGGGCCGGAAGGACCGCTTCTGACCCGCCGCCCGGCAAAGCAGCGCCTGCTTACGGGGGTCTGAGGCAAGAGCGTGGCCTGCGCGCAACAGAGGTGTTACCCTTCCCCAACGTAATTTTGGTCTGCCTCGGGGGGCTGCATGGCGACCACACATCATCAGGGGTCAGTCGCGAGACTGACCCGTTTAGGCTATTGGCCGAATGGTTGGGGGTTCAGCCTGGTGGGGCTGGCACTTGCCTTCCAGCTCTTCATGCTGGCGCAGCCGCTCGACCTGCTCGTCGACCGCGTCTTCGACCGGGACGATGCCTATTACTACTTCCGCATCGCGCAGAGCATCGCGGCGCACGGCTGGGCCACCTTCGACGGCATCCACGCAAGCAGCGGCGTCCAGCTTCTTTGGACCGGCCTCCTGGTCCCGCTCGCCTGGCTGTTCCCCGATCCTGAAGCCTATCTGCGCGCCGTCCTCGGCCTCTGCATCGCCTTCAACCTCTGCTCCGCCGTCCTGCTCTACCGCTTCTGCCGCCTGATTGCGACGCCGGTCGCGGCGGATATCGCGCTGGTGTTCTTCGCGGGCCTGCTATTCGAGGGGTCAAGCGCGTTCGACGGGATCGAGTACGGGCTGCATCTGACCGTGCTTCTGGGCATCGGCATCAGCGCCTGGCGGATGATCGTGCTTGGAGAGGAACGCCAGACCGTGCCGCTCGCGCTCCTTCTTGCAGCGAACGTCTGGACGCGGCTCGATTCCGCCATCGTCTCCTTTGCCGTCCTGCTGCTGGCCTTCTCCTGGCTCTTGCGCCATTCCGCCAACTCGGCGCGGCGCATCCTGCAGATGTCCGGGATCATGGCCCTTGCCGGGGCGGCCTATATCGCGGTCTGCCTCTGGCTCGCCGGCACGCCGCTGCCGCTGTCCGGCACCGTGAAGACCTATTACGCGCACCGCTTCTTCGAGGGCTACCCGTTTGCCGTGGAGGTCGAAACGCTGGCCCGCTTCTGGCTCAAGATCCAGATGACCGGGCCGCTCGCGCTCCTGCCCGAGCGGATCGCCGATATCGGACTTGGCGACGGGCTCCACCTCTTCTCGAACCCGCAGCACCTTGCCGTCGCGCTTTTCGGCGCTGCGGTCGTCGTGGGTGGCCCCCTTCTTCTCCTGCGCGATCCGGCCTATGGGGCAGGCTCGGCCCGGCTCCTGCGCGCGGCGTTGTTCGTACTGGCGCTGACCATGGTGCAAAGCGCGGTCGCGGTCCTTGTCATGAAGGACTTCGCGGCCGTCACGCGCCATTACTACGGGCTGCATGCGCTCTTGTGGATCGTCTGGGGGGCCATCCTGCTCGACCTGGCGCTGAGGCGTTTCGATCCCCTGGTCGCGCGGCTGGGCGCGCTCGTGCTCGTTCTCGGTCTTGCCGCCGCCAACGTCAGCCTGGCGCACAAGACGCTGACCGATCCGATCGACGAGGCGAACTATTCGGTCTCGCGGCTACGTATCGCCGAGCAGTTGAACGGAACGCTTCCCCGCGATGCCGTGGCGGCCGCGTGGAACGCCGGGGCCCTCGGATATTTCCTTGACCGGCCTGTCGTCAATCTCGATGGCCTCGTCAACGACAGTGCCTTCCTCAACCATCTTGAAAGCGGGCGTCCGCTGCTTAGCTATCTTCGGGCCGAGGGCGTGACCTACCTTATCGACCACAACCAGCGCGACCTGACCTTGCGCTACATGGAAGAGCGCAATCCGGACGAGTTCCGCAACGGAATCCGCTGGAGCGAGGTCGAAAAGATCGGCCAGACCGGCGCGATCTTCGTGCTGAAGCTGAGGGACTGACGCCAAAGGACCGGCAGGCCTGCCGTTGCGGGGAACGCCCTCGCCTGCGATGCTGCACGATCACAATTTGTGCAGATGCATCATCTGTGGCCAAATTATGCAAGAAACCTCTTGAAGCGGCCCGATTTCCACCGAAGTTTAAAGGTATGAGGCGATCGTAGGCCCGGGCGAACCGCCCGACCTGCCGCAAGGAAAGGAGCACGAAAGTGCCGTCATTCTCGACCACGCTCGAACAGGCCATCCACGCTGCGCTTGCCCTTGCAAACGCGCGCCGCCACGAACTCGCGACGCTGGAGCATCTCTTGCTGGCCCTGACCGAGGAGCCGGACGCGGTCAAGGTGATGCGGGCCTGCTCGGTCGATATCGACAGCCTCAGGAAAACTCTGGTCGATTTCATCGACGACGACCTTTCGACCCTCGTTACCGATGTCGACGGATCCGAGGCGGTGCCGACCGCCGCCTTCCAGCGCGTGATCCAGCGCGCGGCGATCCATGTCCAGTCCTCGGGCCGGACCGAGGTGACGGGCGCCAACGTCCTTGTCGCGATCTTCGCCGAACGCGAGTCGAACGCCGCATATTTCCTGCAGGAACAGGACATGACCCGCTACGACGCGGTCAATTTCATCGCCCATGGCGTCGCCAAGGATCCTTCCTTCGGCGAGACGCGCCCGGTTTCGGGCTCTGATCCCTCGGAAGAGGCGGAATCCACCCAGACGCAGGGCGAAGCGAAGGAAAGCGCACTCGCGAAATACTGTGTCGATCTCAACGCGAAGTCGCGCAAGGGCGACGTCGATCCGCTGATCGGACGCGAAAGCGAGATCGAGCGCTGCATCCAGGTGCTGTGCCGCCGCCGCAAGAACAACCCGCTTCTGGTGGGCGACCCCGGCGTCGGCAAGACCGCCATCGCCGAGGGTCTCGCGCTGAAGATCATCCGGGGCGAAACGCCGGAGGTTCTGAAGGGCTCCACCATCTTCTCGCTCGACATGGGCGCGCTTCTGGCCGGCACCCGCTATCGGGGTGACTTCGAGGAGCGGCTGAAGGCGGTCGTGAAGGAGCTTGAGGATCATCCCGACGCGATTCTCTTCATCGACGAGATTCATACNNTGATCGGCGCCGGCGCCACCTCGGGTGGCGCCATGGACGCCTCGAACCTCCTCAAGCCCGCGCTTCAGGGCGGCAAGCTCCGCTGCATGGGCTCCACCACCTACAAGGAGTTCCGCCAGCACTTCGAGAAGGACCGCGC
>JAGRDU010000213.1 GCA_020446905.1 Paracoccaceae bacterium
TTCTGCCCGGTCTCCTGCGCCCAGAGCTGGACCTTCAGAAGCTCGGCCTGCAGCTTGGCCTTCTCGGCCTCGTATTGCCGGACGCCCAGCTTGTTCGTGTAGGGATAGGTCCCGGTCTCGAAGGCCTCGCGGATCGCGTCGGCGTTGACGGTCGGGAAATGCTTCGGTCCCGCCGCATCCTTCTTGGCGCCGTTCGCGCCGGTCTTGGCAGGCGCCTCCGCTTTCGGCACCGCCGTGGCGGGCACATTCTTCTCGGGGGCGATGGGGGCAGCATCTTCGGCCATAGGTCTCTCCGTCCTGTTCACAAACTGCGTCATCTTACCGCCTTGCCCGGTCGCCCGCCTTGACTCGCATCAATTTTGTGACAGCCGCTTTGCGCCGCCCCGCGCCCGCGCTACGCATGGGCGAGGAGAATCCGGGAGAGAACCGCATGATCACGATCTATGGCGTCTATCGCAGCCGCGCCTCGCGCAATTTCTGGCTTCTGGCCGAGCTCGGGCTCGAACATGAACATGTGCCGGTCATCCAGGCCTACCGGCTGCCCGATCCGGCCGCGGCCGATGCGCCGTTCAACACGCTCTCACCGGGGTTTCTCTCGATCAGCCCCGCGGGCGCCGTGCCGGTCCTGCGCGACGGCGATTTCGTCCTGTCGGAATCGCTCGCCATGAACCTCTACATCGCGCGCAAGGCCGGCGGCCCCCTTGCCCCGGCGGACGAGCGAGAGAACGCACTCATGGAGCAATGGGCGCTCTACGGCATCTCCTCGATCGAACCCCATGCCCTGGCAATCCTCTTCGCCCATGCCGAAGGCCGGGCGAAGACGCCGGAGGGCGAGGCCGAGATCGCGGCCGAGGCGAACCGCCTGCGCCGCCCGCTCGCCGTTCTCAACTCGCATCTGCGCGAGAACGGCCACATGGTCGGCCGCCGCTTCACGGTCGCCGACATCAACATGGCCGAGATCGTCCGCTATGCGCAGGCCGAGCCGGGCCTTCTCGACGGCTATCCCGAGATCAAGGACTGGCTCGCCGCCTGCCACGCGCGGCCGGGCTTCAAGGCGATGTGGGAGACGCGGCTCGCCGAGCCGGCGTAAGGCGGCACCTCAGGGTTATGCAGGCTCCCCGCCCAGCACCTCCCAGAAGTCGGCCCTGAGATTGTGGTGGGGGAACGGCTCTTCAGGAATGTCGCAGCCAAGGAATGCGCAGAGCGGACCCCAGCCCTCGGCAACGTCGAAGACCAAGAGCCGCTCGGGCGGCAGGGCGGCCCGAACCTCTTCCGTCCGAAGGCGATATGCGGCAATCGCGATGTCTCGGTCGTCCAAAACGCCGTCGAAAGTTGTCTTCCCGGCGAAACCGTTCCAAGCCGCGAGAATATCGTGGATATGCGGCGGCAGGGGCAGTTCTTCATACCGGGCCAAAAGCTTGCCAATCGTTTTGTGAAAGCTCGCCCACCACTTGTCCTCGGGACGAACCGTGTGAACGACCTTGGCCGACGGAAAGGTCTCGGCCAGTTCGCGCCAGACATGGGCGCCGGGCCAATCCACCTGCGAGCGGTAGCCGGCGAAGGCCGCCTCCCAATTCACGGGCTCTCCGGCAGCGAGCCTCTGCCAGTGAACCACCTGACCGGGGTTCTCAACGATTTCGTGCATGTGATGACACGGGCCGTAGCCCAGCCTTTCAAGGGCAGCCTTGAGCGATTTGGTGCCCGTCCTGCCGAATCCTGAACCGATGACTTGCAGACCCATGTGCGCGCCCTCCCCCTGCATCGCACAACAGTCTGCCTCGCGGCTGCGGATGTCGACTCCTTTGGGGCGGATGGTCCGCTCAAGGGGTCGCATCGACCGCGCTGCCCGCGGGCCCAGGGCGCAGAAGGTCGGCGCCGCCGCTGCGCTCAGCTCGCCTCGACGTAGGTCGCCGCATAGGTCACGGGAAAACTCACCGACCTTGCGATGAAGCAGACCGCATGGATGCGCCCGTGGATCGCATCCGCCACCGCCAGATCGGTCCCCTTCGCCACGGCGATCTCGGGGCGAAGCTCGGCCGACAGGAACCGCCCGGCGCCGGACGGCAAGCTTTCGCCCCGCCCCAGTGGGCGGTCCCTGTAGCCGGTGACGACCACGCCCGCCTCGCTCGCGTAGTGCAGATACCAGAGCATATGGCAGGCCGAGAGCGCGGAGAGGAGCAGATCCTCGGGGTTCATCTTCGACGGGTCGCCGCCGAGCGCGGGATCGTTCGAGCAATGCACCGGCGCCTTGCCGGGCACCGCGATGTCCCAGGTCCGGTCATAACCGCGATAGCTCTTCGTGCCGGCGCCCCGGTTCCCGGTCCAGACGACCTCGCTCTCGAAGTCATGTCCCATTGCGTCGCCTCCGATTCGACTATAATGTATATATGTATCCACACTTGGGAATGCGTCGCAAGATGACCATCGCCACCGTCGCCGAGGCACTCCGCTCCGAGATCCTCGAAGGCCGCATCTCCCCGGGCGCCGAACTTCAGCAGGCCGAGATCGCCGCCCGCTTCGGCGTCAGCCGCATCCCGGTGCGCGACGCGCTGAACCTTCTGGCCGCCGAGCGGCTCGTGGACCTCCGCCCCAACCGCACGGCGCGGGTCGTCAGCCTCACGGCGGCGGAACTGGACGAGATCTTCGACCTGAGGCGCCTTCTCGAAACCGACGCGCTCGCCCGCGCCTTGCCGCGCATGACGGGGGCCGACCTCGCCGAGGTCGCGCAAGAGATGCGCCGGTGCGAGGTCGAGGCCGGCCAGCCCACCTTTCCCGAGGCCGACTGGCGCTTCCACCGTGCGCTCTATGCCCCGGCCGGACGCGCCATCGCGCTTTCGCTGATCCGCGACCTTCGCCGCCTCTGCCAGATCCACCTCGCCGTCTACCCGGCACTCAGGACCGAGGCGGACCGCTGGTCCGCCGACCACCGCCGCCTCTGCGCCGCGGCCGGCGCCCGCGACTTCGCCGCCGCCATCGGCATCCTGCGCGACCACCTCGACGGCGCCGCCGAGGCCCTGAGGCGCGCGATGGCGGCTTCATGACCCCCGAGGATGCCGCTGTCCGGATCGACCGCTACTGCGCCGCCTGGTCCACCCGGCCGACCCGGACCCGGCGCGCCGTGCTCGCCGCCCTTCTCACCCCCGATGTGCGCTACACCGACCCGACCGTCGACCTCACCGGGATCGAGGCACTGGCGGAGCATATCGAGACGGTCGCCGCGCGCCGCCCCGGCGCCAGCGTCCACCGCACCAGCGCCCTCGACCTCCATCACGACATCGCCCGCTTTGCCTGGCACATCCGGGACGGTGCCATCACGCGTCTTGACGGCAGCATCGACGTGGTGGACTTCACCCCGGACGGGCGCATCGCCCGTATCCTCGGCTTCTTCCACGCCCCGGCGCCGCGCCTGCCCTAGGCCGGTTTCCGCGCCACGAAGTCGATCAGCGCCGAACGGCCGGAATGCCCCCGGCCCTCGTCCACATCGGCATCGAAATCCTCGGCCCGCAGCACCTCGTATCCGGCGAAGGCCCCGCGCAGAAGGTCGAGCGTATACATGTTCGCCGGGTCAGGCGGCCCGCCCGTGCCATAGCCGACCTGCCGCGGCGCATAGCCGTGCAGGAGAAGCAGCCCGCCGGGTTTCAGCGCTCCCGCGATCCGGCCGAAAAGAAGCGCCCGGTCCGCCGGGCCGACGAACTGGATGAAGATGCCCGCGACAACGTCATAGGTCTGGGTCCAGTCCCAGCCGTCGAGATCGCCGAGATGGAACGCCACCTCCACCCCCCGTGCCTTCGCCAGCCTCTGCGCCTTGGCGACCGCGTTCGGCGCGGGATCGAAGGCCGTGACTGTCAGCCCCTGCCCCGCCAGCCAGACCGAATTGCGCCCCTCGCCGTCCGCGATGGCCAGCGCCGTGCCGCCCGAAGGCAGGAATTGCGCCACCCGCAAAAGGAAATCTGCAGGCTCCCTCCCGAAGAGGTACTCGTCCCCGGCATATCGCTCGTTCCACATCGTACCTCTCCCTTGTGCGGCCGCCCCGGCCTGCCCCCATATTTCGCGCCGAAACCCGCGCGCGCAAGCCCCGGCCGCCTTGCCCCGGCCCGCCCCTCATGGTCTAATCCCGGGCCAACCAGAAGAATGAGCAGCGCCATGGCCGACGACCTCCTGTCCTCCCGCGCGGACGACTACAACGCTTCCTCCATCGAGGTGCTGGAGGGGCTTGAACCCGTCCGCAAGCGGCCCGGCATGTATATCGGGGGCACCGATGAACGCGCGCTCCATCACATGGTGGCGGAGATCCTCGACAACTCGATGGATGAAGCGGTCGCGGGGCATGCCAGCCGCATCGAGGTGACTTTGAACGCCGATTTCTCGGTCACCGTCACGGACAACGGTCGCGGCATCCCCATCGACCCGCACCCGAAATTCCCGAAGAAGAGCGCACTCGAGGTCATCCTCTGCACCCTCCATGCGGGCGGCAAGTTCTCGGGCAAGGCCTATGAGACCTCCGGCGGCCTCCACGGCGTCGGCGCCTCGGTCGTCAACGCGCTTTCCGACCTCATGGTGGTCGAGGTCGCCCGCGGCAAAGAGCTGTACGAACAACGCTTTTCCCGCGGCATCCCAGAAGGCCCGGTGAAAAAGATCGGCGCGGCCCCGAACCGGCGCGGCACCACGACGACCTTCCACGCCGATGAGGAGATCTTCGGCCACCACCGTTTCAAGCCCGCCCGCCTCTTCAAGATGGTGCGCTCCAAGGGCTACCTCTTCTCGGGGGTCGAGATCCGCTGGAAGACCGCCATCGACGACGGTGAGACGCCGCTCGAGGCCACGTTCCACTTCCCCGGCGGACTTGCCGACTACCTGACCGAAAGCCTTGAGGGCGCCACGACCTATGCCGACCGCCCCTTCGCCGGCAAGGTGGGCTTTCAGGACAAATTTGGCGAGCCGGGCAGCGTCGAATGGGCGATCAACTGGACCCCGTCGCGCGACGGCTTCATCCAATCCTACTGCAACACGGTCCCGACGCCCGAGGGCGGCACGCATGAGGCGGGCTTCTGGGCCGCGATCCTGAAAGGGATCCGCGCCTACGGCGAGCTTGTGAACAACAAGAAAGCCGCGCAGATCACCCGCGACGACCTGATGACCGGCGGCTGCGCGCTCGTCTCCTGCTTCATCCGCGAGCCGCAGTTCGTCGGCCAGACCAAGGACCGCCTCGCGACCGAGGCCGCCGCGCGGATGACCGAGGGCGCGGTGCGCGACCATTTCGACAACTGGCTGGCGAACGACACCAAATCCGCCGGCGCGATCCTCGATTTCCTCGTGCTCAGGGCCGAGGAACGCCTCCGCCGAAAGCAGGAAAAGGAAACCCAGCGCAAGACCGCGACGAAGAAGCTGCGCCTGCCCGGCAAGCTCGTCGACTGTTCCGCCACCAACCGCGAGGGGACCGAGCTTTTCATCGTCGAGGGCGACAGCGCGGGCGGCAGCGCCAAGATGGCACGCGACCGGAACAAACAGGCGCTGCTGCCGCTCCGCGGGAAAATCCTGAACGTCCTCGGGGCGGCGTCGGGCAAGATCGGCACCAACCAGGAAATCTCCGACCTCACGCAGGCGCTCGGCGTCAGCCTCGGGTCGAAGTTCAACGTCGACGATCTGCGCTACGAGAAGGTCATCATCA
>JAGRDU010000050.1 GCA_020446905.1 Paracoccaceae bacterium
AGCGTGCCGTGGCCGGTGTTGAGGAAGAGGTTGCTGTAGGGCGTCGGCCCGAGGATCGGCGTGCCGTCGGGCGTCATGGGCCTGAGGCCCGTCCAGCCCTCGGCGCGCGCCAGATCGCCGCCCTTGGGGAAAAGATCGCCGACGACGTGGCGCACGGTGTCCGTTGCATGCGGGCCAAGGCGGTCTGAATATCCCGCAATCTCGGCCGTGCCCGCGACACGTATGCGGTCCCCGAGGCGGGTGATCGCGACCTTGTGCGTCTCGTCCATCACCGTCGATTGGGGCGCGAAGCGGTCGTCGGTGACCGGCAGGGTGACCGAGTAGCCCTTGACCGGGTAGACCGGCAGCGTGATGCCGATGGGGCCAAGAATCTTCGGGCCGAAGGAGCCGAGCGCGGAGACATAGGCGTCGCCCGCGACCCGGCCGAGCGCCTCGGTCATCACGCCCACCACCTTGTCGCCCTTCACCTGAATGGTGCGGATCTGCTGACCGTAGTGGAAGGTCGCCCCCAGTTCGGCGGTCTTTTCGGCAAGCGCCATGGTGAACATGCGGCAATCGCCGGTGCGATCCGCAGTCAGGCGGAGGCCGCCGACGAACTTGTCCTTCACGAGCGCGAGGGCAGGTTCGGCGGCGATGCAGCCGTCACGGTCGAGGACCTCGAAGGGGCTTCCGTATTCGGCGAGGATGTCCTGGTCCGCCTTCGAGGCTTTCAGGTATTTCTCGGTGCGGAAAAGCTGAAGCGTCCCCTTTTCCCGCAGATCGAATTTCACGCCGGTGTCGGCGATCAGCTCGGGCAGGACGTCGCGGGAATAGTTCGAGATTAGGACCATGCGCGACTTGTTCAGCCGGTAGGCGTCCTCGTTGCAATTGGCGAGCATCCGTCCGCCCCAGCCCCACATGCGGGGCGAGATGAGCGGCCAGATGAAGAGCGGACGACGCTTCATGAAGAGCCATTTCAGCGCCTTCATCGGGATGCCGGGGGCCGCCCACGGGGAGGTCATGCCGTAGCTTAGTTCGCCCGCGTTGGCGTAGCTGGTCTCAAGCCCGGGGCCGGGTTGGCGGTCAAGCACCGTGACCTCGGCGCCCTGCCGGGCGAGATAATAGGCGGTGGTGACGCCGATCACCCCGGCGCCCATGACGACGACTTTCATGCGCGTTCCCCTGTCGCGTTGCCTAGTGCGAGCATGACTGGGAGCGCGGGGACCGGCAAGGGGTGCCCGCGCATGGCGGACAGCGCGTCGTCAGAGGGTCAGGTGCCGGGCCCTTGCGCCGCGTTCGATGGCGGCGGCGTGGAGGCGGTCGATGGTCAGCTCGTGGCGGATTTCCTCAAGCAGTCTCAATTCGGCCTGCCGGATCGAGCCGTCGGCCGCCGCAACGTCGCAGGCAAGGGCATAGGCGGTTTCCCAGAGCCGCTCTGGCAGCGCCGTGCGGACCATCGCGAACAGCGTGTCGAGCCCGTCATCCTCTTCCATCAGGCGGTAGACGGTCTCGGCCACCTCCTTCACGGCGTCCATGTCGTAGTTGGCGAAGATCGGCAGATGGTTGACCTGCCGCTCGATCGCGACGAGTTCCGAGGTGCGGATCGTCTCGTCCGAGACCGAGACCGTAACCATGATCGCGACGAGCGCATCCTGAGACGAGAAGGCGGGAAGGGTGTGGGTCACGGCGGCGCTGGTCCTTTGCTGCTTTCGCGGGCAAATTATTGACGATCGGCCGCCCGTTCAATAGGGACGGGGCTTGCGGCACGCTGGGTGCCGGTTGCCGAAAGTTTGTCCGATGACTGCGCTGCGCGATGCCGCCATGACCTCCAAAGCCTGGCCCTTCGAGGAGGCGCGGCGCGTCCTGAAACGCTATGAGAAGAAGGCGCCGGAGAAAGGCTATGTGCTTTTTGAGACGGGGTATGGTCCGTCCGGGCTGCCGCATATCGGCACGTTCGGCGAGGTGCAGCGGACGACGATGATCCGCCGGGCCTTCGAGATCATCAGCGACATCCCGACGCGGCTCTTCTGCTTTTCCGACGATCTGGATGGCATGCGGAAGGTGCCGGAGAACGTGCCGCAGCAGGACCTTCTGAGGGCGAACATCCAGAAGCCTCTGACCTCCGTCCCCGATCCCTTCGGGGAATACCCGAGCTTTGGCGATCACAACAACGCCATGCTGCGGCGGTTCCTCGATACCTTCGGGTTCGAATACGAGTTCTGGTCGGCGACGGAGTTCTACAGGTCGGGCGCCTTCGACGACACGCTGCGGCTGGCCGCCGAGCGGTACGAGAAGATCATGGAGATCATGCTGGCGTCTTTGCGGGAGGAGCGGCAGCAGACCTATTCCTGCTTCCTGCCGATCCACCCGGAGACCGGGCGGGTGCTTTATGTGCCGATCAAGCATGTCGACAAGAAAGAGCACACGGTCACCTTCGACGACGAGGCGGGGCGCGAATGGGTGCTGCCGGTGACCGGCGGCAATGTGAAGCTGCAGTGGAAGCCGGATTTTGGCGCGCGCTGGGCTGCGCTGGGCGTCGATTTCGAGATGTATGGCAAGGACCATTCGACCAACACGCCGATCTATGACGGGATCTGCGAGGTGCTGGGCGGCAAGAAGCCGGAGCATTTCACCTATGAGCTTTTCCTCGACGAGGAGGGGCAGAAGATCTCGAAGTCGAAGGGCAACGGTCTGACCATCGACGAGTGGCTGACCTATGCCGCGACGGAGAGCCTAGGCTATTTCATGTACCAGAAGCCGAAGACGGCGAAGCGGCTCTGGTGGGACGTGATCCCGAAGGCAGTGGACGAGTATCACCAGCAACTGCGGGCATTCCCGGAGCAGGACGAGGCGGGCAAGCTCGCCAATCCGGTCTGGCATATCCACAACGGTGAGCCGCCGGCGTCGGACATGGTGGTGCCGTTCGCAATGCTGCTCAATCTGGCAAGCGTCGCCGGGGCGAAGGACAAGGACGGGCTTTGGGGCTTCATCCGGAAATACGCGCCCGAGGCTTCGCCCGAGACCAATCCGCAACTTGATCAGGCGGCGGAATTCGCGGTGCGCTACTTCAACGACCATGTCGCGCCAACGCGGGTCTTCCGGGCGCCGACCGACAGGGAGCGGGCGGCGATGGAGGATCTGGTCCGGCGGCTCAGGGTCTGGGACGGGGGGCTGGACGCCGAGGCGCTGCAGTCCATGGTCTTTGCCGTCGGCAAGGACCACGGGTTCGAGCCGCTGCGCGACTGGTTCACCGCGCTCTACGAAGTGCTGCTGGGGGCGTCCCAGGGGCCGCGGTTCGGCGGATTCATCGCGCTATATGGGGTAAACGAGACGATCGGGCTGATCGAGACCGCGCTGGCGGGGCGGCAGGGCTAGGCTTTCGTCCAGATCTCCCACCAGCCGCGCCAGCGGCGGGAGAGGCCCGTGGCCGGCTCGCTGAGGAACCGGGTGCCAAGTGCCTGAGCGTCGGTGAGGAGCCGCTCTTCCTGCCGGAGCGCCTCCTCGCGCAGGGAGCGCGCCTCGGGAATGTCGTTCAGGGCTTCAGCCAGCGCCGCGAGGTCGCGGGCATCCCCCAGCGTCTCGCCAAGGATGTCCGCGGCGGTGATGTGATGCGCCATCATCTCGGGCCAGACGGGCGCGAGGAGGCGGGCGTGGTACCAGTGATCCTTGACGCGCTTGCGCCAAAGGTGAAGCGCTGCCGCATCGGGGGCCTTCAAGGCCGATTTCATGGCCTTTTGCGCGGCGGTCCAGGACCGTTCGAGGCCGGGTGCGAGGGCGTCGAAGCCCTTGCCCTCGACCTTCCAGCCCTTCGCCCGCGCGGCGATAACCGCGATGGCCTTGTCATGGGCTGCAAGAAGAGCCTCGGCGTCGATCGTTGCCCCGGTGCGTCCGGGAAGGCGCGCGCGCAGTGCGTCCGTTGTATAGGAGGGAAGCGCGAGGTCGCCGGCAACCTTATCGAAGCTCGCGGCAAGGACGTCGGCGTCGCGGAGCGGCGCGATCAGGCGGGCGGCATCGCGCAGGGCGGCATTCTCGGCCGCGAAACCCTTCATCCCTGGACGGACGAGGCGGAGGAGCGCGCGCGTCTTCTTCACGGATTTGCGCAATTCGTGGACGAGCTGGTCGCGAGGCAGGCGCGGGGTGGCGATCTCAGCGTGCGAGGTAGCCAGAAGTTCGGCCGCGATGCGCCGGACGGCGCGCGTTGCCGACGTGTCCTTCGCCGAAAATTTGAAACCCATTGCCCCTCGCCGGTACTCCGTCGGCACCGCAGCGCCGGATACAGGGGATATGTAAGGGCTTTGTGACAGCGGGCAACGTACGGTCGGGTAACGGCGCCGGAAGGCTTTGCCGGTATCACTCGCCCTGCCGGGCAAGGCGCCCGGATCTTCATGATCGAGCCGTCCTTGCGGGGTGCCCATGGCGGCGCCCGGCCCCGTCGCGAGGTGAGGACGGGCTGGCGAGACGGGCGCAACAGGACAAGGGATTCTTGGCGATGAACAAGGCGATCACCGACGGGCTGGTCTTCATGCCGCCTGCATTCGCGAACGGGCTCGACGTCTGGTCGAGCGGCGACGGGGTGCCGGGCGACCCGACCTATCAGGGGTCACCCAATGCGGCGCTGGTGCCGGCGGACCAGGACTTCGCGGGTTGCCTTGAGCTGGTGAAGACGACCTCGACGGTGAAGCTGCGCCATACCGGCGATACGCCGATCCTGCCGGGGTGCTACCTGCGTGTCCGGGCGCGGGTCAAGGCGATGAGCGGCAACCTTCCGGCGGTGCGGATCGCGGGTTGGGCCGGCGGCGCGGGCAACGCGCATGTCGCGGGCGTGGTCGAGACGGCACCTTCGGTGCAGTTGACCGCCTACGGCAAGGTCGAGACCATCGAGGCGATCGTCGGGACCGGAAGCCGCGGCGGCGTCGACATGGCCTGGGGGACTGCTGCCCTATTCGGTCACTTCGGGATCGACCTGACCGGGCCGAATGGCGGCGTGGTGCGGATCGACGATATCGAGATCGAGGACGTCACATCGGTCTTCCTGCGCGACCTGATCGACTGGGTGGACGTGCGCGACTATGGCGCGAAGGGGGACGGGGTCACGAACGATGCCGTTGCCTTTGAGGCCGCCGATGCTGCGGCCTTCGCGACAGGGCGCCGGGTGCTTGTGTCGAGGGGCACCTATTTCCTCAATGCCGATGTCACGTTCGAGGCGCCCGCGCGGTTCGAGGGAACGGTCACGATGCCGGTCAACCGGCGTCTCGCCCTGACGCGCAGCTTCGATCTTGATACCTATGCGGCCGCGTTCGGCGACGAGGAGCTGGGCTTCAAGAAGGCGTTCCAGGCGCTTCTGAACTTTGCCGATCACGAGTCGCTGGACCTTGGCGGGCGGCGGATCGAGGTGACCGCGCCGATCGACATGCAGGCGGCCGTGGACAACAAGACGACCTTCGCGACACGCCGGGTCATCCGCAACGGCCAGTTCAACGTCATCGACGGGCCGGCCTGGGCGCCGACCGTCGTCACCTCGCAGGCAAGCTATTCGGCGGCGAACGAGAAGGTGCTGTCCGGCGTCGTCAATATCGCGAACGTGCCGGTCGGTTCGCTGGTCACCGGTGTCGGTGTCGGGCGGGAGGTTTATGTCACGGCGGTCAATGTCGGCGCCGGAACGCTGACGCTGAGCGCCCCGCTATATGGCGCGGCCGGCACGCAGGTCTACACGTTCACGCGGTTCAAGTACGTGTTCGACTTTTCAGGCTTCGCGTCGCTGGCGAAGTTCGTGATCGACGATGTCGAGCTGCAGTGCAACGGTGTCGCGAGCTGCATCCTTCTGGCGCCGAGCGGGTCGATCTTCCATGTCCGCGACTGCTACATCACGCGGCCGAAGAACCGCGGCATCACCTCGATCGGCGACGGTTGCCAGGGCATGATGATCGACCGCAGCACCTTCCAGTCGGACGAGAGCAGCACGCGGTCGCAGGACCGGATCTCGATCGCGCTGAATGCCAACGCGAACGACGTGAAACTGCGCGACAACCGCGCCGTACATTTCCGTCACTTCGCGGTGCTGGGCGGCAGCGGCAACCTGATCGTGGGGAACCACTGGTTCCAGGGCGACAACGAGGTGAACGGCCTGCGGGTGGCGGGTCTGGTGATCGCGGGCACGGATGTGAAGACCACCGTGACGGGCAACTATATCGACAACAACACCGTCGAGTGGACCAACGAATACGAGAGCGACCCTGCCTTCGCGAACCAGTACTCTTTCGGCGGGCTGACGATCACCGGCAACACGTTCACGGCGAATGATGTGGCACCCTGGTTCAAGTTCATCGCGGTCAAGCCCTACGGTCCGGGGCATTTCCTGCAGGGCGTCAATATCTCGGGCAACGTGTTCAAGGCACTGAACGGCGCCATCGACCGGGTGGAGACGGTGGATACCACCTTCGCGACGCTCGACAATGCGCGGATGCGCAACGTCACGGTCGAGGCCAATTCCTTTACCGCCGTCACGCAGCCGATCGCGAACCCGGTCTATGCCGAGGTCAACCAGGCGACGGCGGCAACGGTCTGGACACTCAGCCCGGGGGCCTATCTGCCCTTCGGCGGCTGGGCGCGGAACGTGGAGTCGCTGGTCGCCGAAGGGATGATCACGGGGCCTGCCAACGAGCGGCGCAGCGACATGCCCTATGTCGAGGTGCAGCAGGGCGCCGCCAAGCAGCAGGTCACCGTCAACTGGGCGCAGGCGTCGAAGGGGCGCATCCAGATCAAGGTGCGCATGGACAATCCGGACTGATCGCGCCGCGCGCCAGCCGCCGTCAGAGCGGGGGCGGCGGGGGCAGGGCGTCGAGGATCTCGGCCCAGAGGAGGCGCCGGTCGACGGGTTTGGAGACGAACCCGTCGATGCCGAGCGACAGATAGTAGTCGCGCTTGTCGGCGATGGCATCGGCGGTCAGCGCGATGACCGGGATGCGCGACCAGTCGGCGTCAGAGGCGCGGATCTCGCGGAAGGTCGCCTCTCCGTCCATGTCCGGCATGTTCATGTCGAGAAGGACGATGTCGAAGGCGCCCTCGGTCAGGCGCTCGATCGCTTCCTGACCGCTGCCGGCTTCCTTCGCCTCGATCCTGAGAGCGCGCAGATGTTGGACGACAACGAACCGATTGGTGGCGATGTCGTCGACGACAAGGACGCGCAGGCGACCGTAGATCGCTTCGGCGCCACCGGCGGGAGGGTCGGCGACGGCGACGAACGGCAGTTCCAGCCGCGCGGAGAGCGAGCCGTCCGGAGCACGGATCACCGAGGTCTTGCCGCCCATCACCTCTGCCAGACGGCGGGTCACCGACTGGGAGAGGCTGTCGCCCTCGATCACCGGATCGGGCGTTTCGAGCCGTTGCCCCGGCTCCTTCCCCGACAGCGAGATGCGCAGCCGGTCGCGCCGCGTCGGCGCCATCGAGCAGCGGAGGAAGACCTGTCGCTCGCCGCCCTGGGGCTGGTCATCGAGGACGACCGTACAGAGATGGCCGAGGCATTTACGCAAGAGGATCGGGTCGAACCGGCCGAACTCCGGCACGTCTGAGGTCGTTTCGACACGAATTTCGGGGGGCGCCTCGCCGTGTGACGCGGGCGAGAGATGTCGCACCGCATCCATCTCGTCGCGGATCGCGGCGGTGACCGGGCGGAACCGCAGTTTCCCCTCGGAGACCGAGGCCAGATCGCCAACATCGTCGAGGATCGACTTGAGGAGCCGTATCGCGCGGGCTGCCGCGCGGGCGTGCTGGCGGGACTCGGCGGGCAGGTCGGAGCGCAGCAGAAGATCCGTATGTCCGGCGATGGCGTTCAGAGGGGTGCGGACCTCGTGGCTCATGGCGCTCAGGAAGGCGGACTTCGCCCGACTGGCCTCCCGCACCTCGGAGATCGCGTCCAGAAGTTGCGATTGCGCCCGGTTCGACTGGATCAGCGCCGAGACGAAGTAGCTGAGCAGGACGATAACGCCGACAAGAGCGAGGACCGCCGACAGGTTGAAACCGGGGTCGAAGACGTATTGCAGCGGCAGCCAGAGCAGGGCGAGCGTCGGCGGAATGCCCGACGCGATCCCGAAGGGCAGGTGGGTCGAGCGCACGACCGAGATCGAGAGCAGGGCGCCGATGAGCGACAGGACGGCCAGAAACTTGATGAGCGGATCGTCGTTCAGCCAGACGAAGAGCGCGGGGAGCGAATAGAGCGACATCCCGATAACGGCCGAGGCAAGCACGGCGACGCGCCGCCCCGGCGTCGGGTCCGTCTCGATCGCCGTCATGTAGCGATGGGTCATCACTTCGCTGCCGACGATCAGCAGGAAGACGAAAAAGAGGAACCAGAAGGGCAGGAAGACTGCGAAAACGACGCAGGTCATCGCGACGCCGACGAGGCGCGAGACGAGATCCCGTTTCAGCCTTTCGCGCTGGCGGATTATCTCATCCAGCCAAGTCGTCTGGTCTGCCGTTGCCATCCTTCGAATGCCCTCGTCGCCGTGAAGCGGCCGTCTTTTCCCGCGAACGCGGTAATATCAAATCAGTCCAAACGTTTGGTGAGCTTAAGGTCATTTCGTGAAAGTGCATAGGCCTTCCCGAAGCCGGCATTCAGAAAGGCGCTTGCGGGATGCAACCACAGGTAGTGAAAGTCCGAAAAATCAGCGTATAGTGCGGCCTTTGGATGGACGGCGATCCAGGCGCGCCGCAGTGCCCCGCGGACCTCGGCCTGCGCCGGCACAAACTCGGCCCGCGCCTGCACGGTCAGGCGCGGATAGGTCAGCGGGTCGCCCTTTGCGCCGGGCTCTCCCAGCAGGAGCGAGACGCGCGGATCGGCCCGCATCGCGCGGGCGTGGGCGGCCAGATCGGATACGAGGGAAAGGGGCGTGCCGTCTGGCGCGAGGCCGAAGGCGATCCGGCTGACGAAGGGGCTGCCGTCCGACGGGTCGATCACCGCGAGAGATGCCGTCCGCGCCTCGCGCAGGAGGCGTGCCGCGAGGGCCCGTGCGGCCTCGTCTGTCTCGCGAATAGGGTCGGTTCTGGCTGGCATCGACGTCGTCCGTGTTCGATTCTTGACAGTATTGAGCGGCACCCTCAATGTCCGCCGCACAGCGTCAGATGGGATGAATGATGGAGCGCCCGGCGGCAAGCGCAAGCCCGAGTTTCACGGAACAGTTCGTCCCAAAGCTCGTTACGGTCCTGCGCGAAGGCTATGGTCCGGCCGAGCTCAGGGCGGATACGATCGCCGGGCTGACGGTCGCCATCGTCGCGCTGCCGCTTTCCATGGCCATCGCCATCGCCTCGGGCGTGGGGCCCGAGCGCGGCCTTGTCACCGCGATCGTCGGCGGGGCGGTGGTTTCGGCCTTCGGCGGGTCGCGCTTCCAGATCGGCGGGCCCGCGGGCGCGTTCATCATCCTCGTGGCAGCCTGCGCGGCCGATATCGGCGTCGGCGGGCTGCTGACCGCGACCTTCCTCGGTGGCCTCATGTTGATGGTCGCGGGCTTCCTGCGCTCGGGCGCCTATGTCAAGTTCATCCCCTATCCGGTCACGGTTGGGTTCACGGCGGCCATCGCGGTCATCATCTTCGCGAGCCAGATCAAGGACCTTTTCGGCCTCACGCTCTCGGTGCCCGAGCCGGGGCCGCTGATCGAGAAGATCGGCGTCCTCTGGCAGGCCCGCGAAACGGTAACCCCGGCGGCGCTGGCCCTTGCCGCGGGAACCGTCGCGCTGATCCAGGGTTTGAAGCGGCTGCGGCCCGGCTGGCCGGGAATGCTGATCGCGGTCGTGCTGGGCGCAGTGCTGACGCAGGCCCTGTCACTTCCGGTCGAAACCATCGGCTCGCGCTTCGGCGACTTGCCGCGCGGGCTGCCGGCGCCGGCGCTACCCGATTTCGGTCTCGCGGCGCTGCGTGACGCGCTGCCCTATGCGGTCAGCTTTGCGCTTCTCGGCGCGATCGAGTCGCTTCTGTCGGCGGTCGTGGCCGACGGGATGACCGGGCGGCATCACCGCTCCAATGCCGAGCTGGTCGCGCAGGGCCTCGCCAACATGGCCTCATCGCTGTTCGGAGGGATCACCGTCACTGGCACGATTGCGCGGACCGCGACGAATGTGCGCGCCGGGGCGCACGGGCCACTTGCCGGGGTGTTACATTCGGCCTTCGTCCTGGTCTTCATGCTCGTCTTCGCGCCGCTCGCCTCGGCGATCCCGCTGGCAGTGCTTGCGGGGGTGCTGGCGGTCGTCGCGTGGAACATGATCGAGAAGGAAGAGGCCTGGATGCTGCTGCGCACCTCGCGCGGGGACGCGCTGGTGCTCTGCGTCACCTTCCTTCTGGTGATCTTCCGTGACCTGACCGAGGGGATCCTCGTCGGCTTCCTGCTTGGCGCTATCCTTTTCATCCAGCGCATGTCCGAAGCCGCGCAGGTCGAGGAGCGGGCGCCACTTGCCGAAGAGGACCGCGCAGATGAGTTGACGCACTACGACGCCGGTGTGGCGACCGATGCCTCGGTCCTTGTCTACCGGATCAAGGGCGCGTTCTTCTTTGGGGCGGCCTCGACCGTGGGGGCGGTCCTGGACCGGATCGCGGACCGGCCGCGCGCCTTCATCGTCGATTTCGCCGAAGTACCGTTCCTCGACAGTTCCGCCGGACATGCGATGGAGCTTCTCGCGCGCAAGATGGCCCGCAAAGGGGGGCGGCTTTACCTGACCGGGACCAGTCCCGACATCCGCCGCATCCTCGTGACGCTCGGCCTCAGGGAACCGAAGGTCCGCTATCGCGACACGATCGCGGCGGCGGTGGCCGAGGCGCGGCAAGCGCTGGGCTGAACGGTCACGCCGGAAGGCGTGCAAGGGAGGAAGGGAGGGCCGAAGATGGCCGTCGTCAGACCGCTCGAGGAAGACGAGATCGAACCTGGACTGCGCACCGAGGTGCAGTTCTTCAAGGGGCCGCTGGGCGTCGTTCCCAATTCCGTCCGCACGATGGCGCACCGGCCCGAGATCGCCCGCGCCTTCACACGGCTCAATATCGCCGTGATGGAATGCCATGGCAGCGTGACGCCCGAGCTGAAGCGGCTGCTTGGCTATGTGACCTCGTTCGTTTCGGGCTGCCGCTATTGCCAGGCCCACACGATCCTCGGCGCAGAGCGGTTCGGTGCCAGCGAAGAGCGCCTGGATGCAGTCTGGGATTTCGAGGCGAGCCCCCACTTCACGGAAGCCGAAAAGGCGGCCCTCGCCTTCGCCCATGCGGCCGCCGAGGTTCCGAACCAGGTAACGCCCGAAATTGTCCAGCGTCTTCAACGCCATTGGGGCGATGGCGACATTGTGGAGATCATGGGGGTGATCGCGCTTTTCGGGTATCTCAACCGCTGGAACGACTCGATGGGATCGGCGCTGGAAGACCTCCCGATGGCCGCCGCCGAGACGCATCTTTCGGCGAGAGGCTGGTCGGTCGGTAAGCATCTCTGACGAACCCGAATCAAACGGTTGCGGTTAGCGCTCACTCGAATCGCGGAATCGAGGGGCGGCTTGCGCGGCCTGGACCGCCTTCCGCGCGCGGGCTGGCGCGCCGCCGTCTGCGACAAAAGTCTTCACAGCGCCGTGAGGGAGCAAAAGCTTGAATTTTCATGGCAAAATTGTGGCTCAATTCGATGCATTTACTAGATTATCTGTCATGTTGTGAAATAATTTACAGAAAAATCATTTCAAAAAAGAAGCTTAGCAAAAATGGTGGTGTTGGTTTACAATCGGATTGTGAAGATGGTGGGGCGGTGCAAAGGGGGCGCCGCGTTCGCCGTGGGGGGATTTGAACCAAGGAGGAGGAGTTCATGGCCGATCCGGTTGCAACGGAAGCGATCGCCTTGCGGGAAGTGCCTGCGGGTTTCGAGAATGCGCACGCAACGCCTGAGACCTATGCGAAGATGTACGCCGATTCGATGTCCGACCCGGACAAGTTCTGGGGCGAGCAGGGCAAGCGGCTCGACTGGATCAAGCCCTACACCAAGGTGAAGGACACCGATTTCACCTTCGGCAAGGTCTCGATCAAGTGGTTTGAGGACGGCGTCCTCAATGCTTCCGTCAACTGCATCGACCGCCACCTCCAGGATCGCGCGCTGCAGACCGCGATCATCTGGGAACCGGACGATCCCAAGACCCCCGCCAAACACATCACCTACCGCGAGCTTTCGCGCAAGGTGAACCAGATGGCCAACGTCCTGCTGTCGCAGGGCGTGATGCGCGGCGACCGCGTCGTCATCTATCTTCCGATGATCCCCGAAGCTGCCTACGCCATGCTCGCCTGCGCCCGCATCGGCGCGATCCACTCCATCGTCTTCGCCGGCTTTTCTCCCGACGCGCTCGCGAACCGCATCAACGACTCCGGCGCCAAGCTCGTCATCACCGCTGACAGCGCCCCCCGCGGCGGCAAGCGTACGCCGCTCAAGGCCAATACCGATGCCGCGCTCCTGCACTGCTCGGACAAGGTGCGCTGCCTCGTGGTCAAGCACACCGGCGACCAGACATCATGGGTGCAGGGCCGTGACGTCGATGTGCTGGCGCTGATGGACATGGTCAGCCCCGAATGCCCGCCGCGTCCGATGAATGCCGAGGACCCGCTCTTCATCCTCTACACCTCGGGTTCGACCGGCAAGCCGAAGGGCGTGGTGCACACCACCGGCGGCTACCTCGTCTATGCCGCGATGACACATCAGTACACGTTCGACTACCAGGATGGCGATGTCTTCTGGTGCACCGCCGACGTCGGCTGGGTCACAGGCCACAGCTACATCGTCTACGGACCGCTCGCGAACGGTGCGACCACAATCATGTTCGAGGGCGTGCCGACCTTCCCGGATGCGGGCCGCTTCTGGGAAGTCTGCGCCAAGCACAAGGTCACGCAGTTCTACACCGCCCCGACGGCGATCCGCTCGCTGATGGGGCAGGGGCCGGAGTGGGTCGAGAAGCACGATCTGTCGAGCCTGCGCGTCCTCGGGTCGGTCGGCGAGCCGATCAACCCCGAAGCCTGGGTCTGGTACGACAAGTATGTCGGCAAGGGCAAATGCCCGATCGTCGACACCTTCTGGCAGACCGAGACCGGCGGCCACCTCATCACGCCGCTGCCCGGCGCGACGGCAACCAAGCCGGGGTCGGCGACGCTGCCCTTCTTCGGGGTCAAGCCGGTCGTCCTCGATCCCGCGACGGCAGTCCGCCAGGGCGAGACGGAGGCCGAAGGCGTGCTCTGCATCGCCGACAGCTGGCCCGGCCAGATGCGCACGCTCTGGGGCGATCACGAGCGGTTCCAGGAAGCCTATTTCGCGCAATACCGGGGCTACTACTTCACCGGTGACGGCTGCCGGCGCGACAAGGACGGCTACTACTGGATCAC
>JAGRDU010000214.1:0-2185 GCA_020446905.1 Paracoccaceae bacterium
ACCGCCTTCTTGGCCCACTGGTTGACGTGCCATGTGCCGTCCGCCAGCCTCTCGGCCACGCGGAGGGTGCCGCCGTCGAGCGCGTTCAGCGTGTCCTCGATTGCCTCGCGCGTCTCGCCCCTGGTGGCGGGCGTGATCGTGTCGCGCGCCTCCCAGGCGGCCTCGATGGCGGTTTCAAGCGCGGCGTTGGACATGGTCGTTCCCCCCGGATCTGGTCTCGGTCGTTCCCTGCCCTATAGGCGCGCCGGCCGGCCGAGGCAATGCGGCGTGTCCCGTCACAGTTTCGCCATGCCGCCCTGCAAAGCTGGCCGAAACGGCCCGGACAGGGTAAGTCTGAGGCCATGGAGAGAGCAGGACGCCACATGAAAGACGACAGCCGGAGCCATCCGTTCCGCGACAGCCACGATGACGTGGAGACCTTCGCGCGGGTGCCCGACACGCCCCAGACGCGGGCGCCGGCCTACCGGCTGGCCTTCACCGACGCAGATTTCCTGATGCGTGAGGAACTGAGGCCGGTGCGGTTGCAACTGGAGCTTCTGAAACCGCAGATGATCATGGACGAGCGGGGGATCGAGTCGACCGTCGTCCTGATGGGCAGCGCGCGCATCCCCGATCCGACCGGCACGGCGGAGCGGGTGTGCGAGCCGATGATCGAGACCGGCGCGGGTGGCGATACGGCGGCGGCGAAGGGCGCGGCGGGACTGGCACAGTGGTACGCCGAGGCGCGGAAGCTCGCCCGGATCATCACCGAGCGAAGCCTTGAGAGTTACGGGCGCGAGGATGTCATTGTCACCGGTGGTGGACCGGGGATCATGGAGGCGGGCAATCGCGGCGCTGCGGATGCCGGGGGCCATTCCATCGGCCTCAATATCGTGCTGCCTCACGAACAGGCGCCGAACGCCTATGTGACGCCGGACCTGTGCTTCAATTTCCACTATTTCGCGATCCGGAAGATGCATTTCCTGATGCGCGCCAAGGCGATCTGCATCTTCCCGGGCGGCTTTGGAACTTTCGACGAGATGTTCGAGGCGCTGACCCTGATCCAGACCGGGCGGATGCGGCGGGTGCCGTTCCTTCTGTTCGGGCGGGCGTTCTGGGACAGCGTCGTCAACTGGCAGGCGCTGGCCGAGGCGGGCACGATCTCGCCCGAGGATCTCGACCTCTTTCATTATGTCGAGACGGCCGAGGAGGCAGCCGCCATCATCGGCGCCTATCAGCCGAAGTGCTGAAGGGGGCGGACCGACACGAACTTCCGCCCGGCGGGAACGCCGGGCAGCGCCCGAACCGCTCCCATGGGGCGGGCGCTGCCCTCAGCGCATAGCACCAAGGGCCAGAACAACATTCGTGCAGGTCGCGGGGGGTGACCGAAATCTCAGCGCCGCTTCAGCCGGATGACGACATCGACACGCGCAAGCTCGGCCCCTTCGGGCAGACGTGGCAGGCTCGCGATCTTCAGGTCTTCGGCCGGGGCATCGACCAGGCGGCCCTCGTCCTCCCAGAAGAAATGCGGGTGATCGTCGAGCCGCGTGTCGAAATAGGACCGGCTGCCATCAACCGAAATCTCGTTCACGAGGCCGGCCTCGCAGAACGCGCGGAGCGTGTTGTAGACGGTGGCGAGCGAAACCGGCTCTCCGACGTGGCGGGCGGCAAGGTGCAGGCTCTCGGCCGTGAGATGGCGGTCCCGCCCGTCGCCGATCAGAAGCTCGGCCAGCGCGAGGCGCTGGCGCGTCGGCCGCAGCCCAGCCCCCGAAAGCCAGCGCGCGGCGCGCGTATCTGTGGCGGCTTCGCTCGTCCCGGACGTCACCAGGCATCCCTTTCGTCACTGCGGGCCCACTATAGGCGCGGCAAACCCGGTCTTTCAATGCGTTTCGCACCGCGCCCCCGCCCGGCAGCGCCCTTGCCCAAGGGCGGAGGCGAATGATAGACGGGTCAGAATATTGTTGCCGGAGGGATGGGGCAGGATGACGAGTTTCCCGACGCGGTTCGACCGCGACGATCTTCTGAAATGCGCGGCGGGAGAGTTGTTCGGGCCGGGCAACGCCCAGCTTCCGGCGCCGCCCATGCTGATGATGGACCGCATCACCGACATTTCCGAGGACCGGGGCGAACACGGCAAGGGCCATGTCGTCGCGGAGTTCGACATCCGCCCGGACCTCTGGTTCTTCGACTGCCACTTCCCCGGCAA
>JAGRDU010000214.1:2230-4213 GCA_020446905.1 Paracoccaceae bacterium
GGCGCGGCTGGCAGGGGCGCGGCTATGCACTCGGCGTCGGAGAGGTGAAACTGACCGGGATGGTCCGGCCCGACCGCAAGATGCTGACCTACTATGTCGATTTCACCAAGGCGATCCAGACCCGCCGCCTGACCATGGGTGTCGCCGACGGCCGGGTGGAAGCGGACGGCGAGACGATCTATCTTGTGAAGGACATGAAGGTCGCGCTTTCCGAAAGCTGACCCGAAGAAGAAGGAGAGGCCCATGCGCCGCGTCGTCATCACCGGGATCGGGATCATCTCGCCCATCGGCAACAATGCCGCCGAGGTCGAGGCAAGCCTGCGCGCCGGCAAGTCGGGCATCGTCTTTGCCCCGGAATACGCCGAACACGGGTTCCGCAGCCAGGTGCACGGCATGCCGCAGATCGTGCTTGAGGACCACATCGACAAGCGCAACCTGCGCTTCATGGGGCCGGGCGCGGCCTACAACTTCCTTGCTATGGAACAGGCGATCGCCGACAGCGGGCTTGAGGCCTCGGACGTGTCGAACGAGCGCACCGGCCTTGTGATGGGCTCCGGCGGGCCGTCGACATCGAACTTCTTTCAGGCCCACCAGATCGTCATCGAGAAGGGCGCGCCGAAGCGGATGGGGCCTTTCATGGTCACCCGCTGCATGTCCTCGACCAACTCCGCCTGCCTTGCGACGCCCTTCGCGATCAAGGGCGTGAACTATTCGATCACCTCGGCCTGCTCGACCAGCGCCCACTGCATCGGCAACGGGACCGAGCTGATCCAGATGGGCAAGCAGGACGTGGTCTTTGCCGGCGGCGGCGAGGAACTGGACTGGACGCTCTCCTGCCTTTTCGACGCGATGGGGGCGATGTCGTCCAAGTACAACGACACGCCGACGACCGCCTCGCGCGCATTCGACGCGACGCGGGACGGTTTCGTGATCGCGGGCGGCGGCGGTGTTGTCGTGCTGGAGGAACTGGAGCACGCCCTCGCGCGCGGCGCGAAGATCTACGCCGAGGTGACGGGCTATGGTGCGACCTCGGACGGCTATGACATGGTTGCCCCCTCGGGCGAAGGCGGCGAACGGTCGATGCGGCTGGCCGTCTCGACCCTGCCGAAGGATCGCAAGATCGGCTATATCAATGCCCACGGCACCTCGACCCCGGCGGGCGACGTGACCGAGGTCAAGGCCGTCCGCCGCGTCTTTGGCGAGGGCAAGGTGCCGCCGATCTCCTCCACCAAGTCCCTGACCGGGCATTCGCTTGGCGCGACCGGGGTGCATGAGGCAATCTATTCGCTCCTGATGCTCAACGGCAATTTCATCACCGCCTCGGCCAACGTGACCCAGCTCGACCCCGAGCTGCAACCCGAGGAAATCGCGACGACCTATCGCGAGGGCGTGGAACTCGACTCGGTCCTCTCGAACAGCTTCGGCTTCGGCGGCACCAATGCCACGCTGGTGATGAGCACATATCGCGGGTGATCTGACATGGCCGATCTGATGAAGGGCAAGCGCGGGCTCGTGATGGGGGTCGCGAACGAACGGTCGATCGCCTGGGGGATCGCCAAGGCGCTCGCGGACGAGGGCGCGGAACTGGCGTTCTCCTACCAGGGCGAGGCCTTCGGCAAGCGGCTGCAGCCTCTGGCGGCCTCGGTAGGATCGGAGGTGATGGTCGATGTCGATGTCACCGACGACGCGAGCATGGACGCCTGTTTTTCTGCGCTGAAGGCCCGCTGGGGGCGGCTCGATTTCGTCATCCACGCCATCGCCTATTCCGACAAGACCGAACTGACGGGCCGCTTTGTCAACACCAGCCGGGCGAACTTTGCCCAGTCGCTCGACATCTCCTGCTATTCCTTCATCGACGTGGCGCGCCGGGCCGCGCGGCTGATGCCCGAGGGCGGAACGCTCATCACGCTGACCTATGGCGGGTCGAACCGGGTGACGCCGAACTACAACGTGATGGGCGTCGCCAAGGCCGCGCTGGAAAGC
>JAGRDU010000051.1 GCA_020446905.1 Paracoccaceae bacterium
TCCGGAAAGTGCTGACGTCAGACAGATGCGCAATTCGGCTGCGCCGGCGCCGCGGCTGCGCCCGGGGCGCGCCCCGAAGCCTTTGAATTATGGCACAAATGCCCGATTTTGCGGAAAGGACGTGTCGAAAAAGACAAGTATGAGAATCAGGTCCACTTGTGGTGTATTTCGCGTGTAAGTGGTAGTGATTGTTAATATTTCCACGGATAGTAGTTCAGTACGTAGTCATTTTGTTTCCGGCTTCGCCACGGCGCGTGCGGGTGCGCAAACCGGGGCTGGCCACAGCGCAAGGCGGGCGGGTGGGCTGTCGGCTGAGGAATGTGAGTGTGGTGGTGCCGGCGGCCGTCCGTTCATTCGGGCGGCCGCTGTTCCTTTGGGCGCCCGGAGCCTGTCGGGGCGCAGGCATTGAGCGTGGGGCGCAATTCGCTTAACTAGCGGGACAAGGGCCCGGCTGCGGGCCGGAGCCGCCAGGACCCGCCATGACAGTGCACCTTCACCGTAACGACCTGCCTGACGGTCTTGATCTCGGCCCCGTCGTCGCGATCGACACCGAGACGATGGGCCTCGACCCGCGGCGCGACCGTCTTTGTGTCGTGCAGCTTTCTTCGGGCGATGGCGACGCCCATGTCGTGCAGATCCTACGCGGCCAGAAGGGCGCGCCGAATATCGAACGCCTTCTGACCGATCCCGGCGTGCTGAAGCTCTTTCACTTCGGTCGCTTCGACATTGCGGCGCTGAAGGCCGCCTTCGGCGTCGTCACGGCGCCCGTCTATTGCACTAAGATCGCCTCGAAGCTGATCCGCACCTTCACTGACCGCCACGGGCTGAAGTTCCTTCTCCAGGAATTCGTCGGGGTCGACATCTCCAAGCAACAGCAGACCTCCGACTGGGGCTCCGAGACGCTCAGCGACGCGCAGCTCGATTACGCGGCATCGGACGTGCTTTACCTTCACCGCCTGAAGGCCGAGTTGGACCAGCGCCTTGCGCGCGAGGGCCGCACGGGAACCGCGCAGGCCTGTTTCGACTTCCTCCCGACGCGGGCCGAACTGGACCTGATGGGTTGGGGGGACGAGACCGACATCTTCCGGCACTGACCGATGACGGACCGCGACACCCTTCTGGCGACTGCCCGCCGCGTCATCGCGGTTGAACGGGCTGGCCTTGATGCCCTCTCGGCCACGCTCGGCGACAGTTTCGCGGCCGCCGCCGAGCTGATCCTCAGGACTCGGGGCAGGGTCGTCGTGTCGGGCATGGGCAAGTCGGGCCATGTCGGACGCAAGATCGCGGCGACGCTGGCCTCGACCGGAACGCCTGCGCAATTCGTGCACCCGGCCGAGGCCAGCCACGGCGACCTTGGCATGGTAACCGAGGCGGATGTCGCGCTCGTCCTCTCGAACTCGGGTGAGACGCCCGAGCTTTCCGACATCATCGCTCATACCCGCCGCTTCTCGATTCCGCTGATCGGCGTGGCAAGTCGGCCGGAATCGACCCTGCTCAGGCAGGCCGACGTGGCGATCGTGCTGCCGCAGGCGGACGAAGCCTGCGGGACCGGCATCGTGCCGACGACCTCGACCACGATGACGCTCGCGCTCGGCGATGCGCTGGCGGTCGCGCTGATGGAGCACCGGCATTTCACGCCCGAACATTTTCGCACCTTTCATCCGGGCGGCAAGCTCGGCGCCAGGCTTCTCAAGGTTGCCGACCTCATGCACGCGGGCGATGCGATACCGCTGGTTTCCGAGGCAACCCCGATGGGAGAGGCCCTCGTGACGATGAGCCAGAAGGGCTTCGGCGTGATCGGCGTCACCGCTGCGAATGGCCGTCTGACAGGGATCGTCACCGACGGCGACCTTCGCCGGCATCTCGTCGGTCTTCTCGACCGCACGGCGGGCGAGGTGATGACGCCCGGTCCGCGCACCATCGGCCCCGATCAGGTCGCCGAAAAGGCCGTGGCGATCATGCGGGATCGCAAGATCACCTCGCTCTTCGTCGTCGCGCCCGGGGGCACCGGTCGGGCAGAGGGCATTCTCAATATCCATGACTGCCTCCGTGCCGGCGTGGTCTGACGCCATGGTCGCGCGCGACAACCTGCATTCCCGCGTGGTCTTCTGGCTGAAGATCGTGCTGCCGCTGACCGCGCTGGCGATCCTGTCGACGCTGTTCCTCTTTTCGCGCAGGATCGACACTGAACTTGCGCTGCCCTACGCCGAAGTCGATGTCGAGGACCTCGCCCGGGACCAGCGTCTGACCGCGCCCGAGTTTTCGGGCGTCACCGCCGACGGCGCCGCCGTGACCGTCCTTGCCGCTGTCGCCCGCCCCGGAGAGGCCGGCGCCAGCGCGACCGACCTTGCGGCGCGCTACGTCACGCCCGACGGCCTGCGCATCGATCTTTCGGCCGCGTCCGGACGTCTGGACAGCGCCGCGAACCGGCTCGACCTTGACGGTACCGTCAGGATCGCGACCTCGTCCGGTTATCGCATCGAGGCGCCCGGACTTACCAGCGCGCTCGACCGTACGGACATCTCGTCCTCGGGACGAATCCGCGCCGACGCGCCCTTCGGCCGGATCGACGCCGGCAACATGACCATCGGCCAGAATGACGACACGGAGGGCGGCTATGTGATGCTGTTCAGCGGTGGCGTGAAGCTGGTATACCTGCCGCCGAAAAGAGACGCCCCATGAAGACCCACCTTCTCTCCCGGCTTCTGTCCGCCCTCCTCGCCCTCTCGGCGCCGGGGTTGGCGCAGGCACAGGCAATCGCCTTCGGCGGCCTCAAGGCCGACACCTCCGCCCCGGTCGAGGTGACGGCGGACGAGCTCTACGTGAACCAGTCCGACGGCACAGCGACCTTCGCGGGGAATGTCGTCGTCATCCAGGGCGCGATGAAACTCGCGGCGGGCAAGGTCCTTGTCATCTATGGCAGCGCCGACCGCAGCCGGATCGAGGAGCTGCATGCCTCGGGCGGCGTGACGCTGGCCAGCGGTACCGATGCCGCCGAAGCGAAAGAGGCGGTCTATACGATCGAGAGCGGCGTCGTCGAACTGACCGGCGATGTGCTTCTGACCCAGGGTCAGAACGTCATCTCGGGACAGAAACTGGTGGTCGACCTCCAGTCGGGCACGGGTCGAATGGACGGGCGGGTGCGCACCATCCTGACGCCGGGGGGCAACTGAATGGGCGGCTCGACGCACCTGACACTCGCCGACGGCCGGGCCGGCCTGCGCGTCAGCCACCTGCGCAAGAGCTATCGGCGCAGGCCGGTGATCCGCGACGTCTCGCTCGAACTTTCGCGCGGCGAGGTTGTCGCGCTTCTCGGGCCCAACGGGTCGGGAAAGACCACCTGCTTTTACAACATCGCCGGCCTGATCGTTCCGGACGCCGGCAAGGTCGAGATCGACGGGCGCGATGTCACCGGCCTGCCGATGTACCGCCGTGCGCGGCTGGGGATCGGCTACCTTCCGCAGGAAGTCTCGATCTTCCGGGGCCTCTCGGTCGAGGACAACATCCTTGCCGTGCTCGAAATCGCCGAGAGCGATCCGCACACCCGCCGCGAGCGGCTTGAGGAGCTGCTGTCCGAGTTCTCGATCACGCATCTGCGGCAGGCCCCCGCGCTTGCCCTTTCCGGCGGTGAACGCCGCCGCGTCGAGATCGCGCGCTGCCTCGCCGCGAACCCGAAGTATCTGCTTCTGGACGAACCTTTCGCAGGTGTAGACCCTATTTCCGTCGGTGACATCCGCACGCTGGTGCATGATCTGAAGTCGCGCGGGATCGGCGTCCTCATCACCGACCACAACGTGCGCGAGACGCTGGAGATCGTCGACCGCGCCTATATCCTGCATGACGGCGTGGTCCTGATGAGCGGTACGGCCGAGGAAGTCGTGCGCGACGAGAACGTCCGCAGGGTCTATCTGGGCCAGAACTTCCGCATCCTCTGACAAGGGACGCCGATGGCGATCAATCCGCGCATCCGGGTCGGACAGAGGTACGGCCTCGCGCTCAGCGCCCATATGCGCCAGTCGATCGCTCTGCTGAAGATGCCGACCCAGGAAGCGATCGAGGCGATCGAGGCGGAGGCAGCCGAGAACCCCTTCCTTCTGGTCGAAAGCGCGATCGGTCGGGGGGGCGCCCTCGACTTCGCACTGGCGACGACTCCCGCCGAGGAGGGTCTGGCCACCGGCCTCGCCCGCCAGATCGGCCTCATGCGCCTCGCCCCCGCCACCGAAGCCGCCGCCCTCTACCTTGTCACCGCCCTGCGCGACGACGGCTATCTCGACGAGAGCCTTGCCACGCTCGCCGAGGAGGTCGGGGTTCCGCAAGCCGTCCTCGAAGCAGGCCTCGCCGCCTTGCAGACTTGCGAGCCCGCAGGGATCGGCGCGCGCAGCCTTGAGGAGTGTTTCGCGCTGAAACTGGCCGATGCCGGTATCGCGCCTGCCCTCGCCACCCTGGCCTCGGCCCGCCTGTCCGATTTCGCCGACGAGCGCTGGGCGCGCATTGCCCGCGATCTGCGCCTGTCCGAGGCCGAGGTCAGGCGCATCGGCGATCTTATGGCAGGCTTCTCGTCCTCTCCCGTCGACGCCTCGGCCATGCCCGCCCCGACTGTCATTCCCGAGATCGAAGTTGAGCGCGGCGGCGCGGACAGCCTTTCGGTAAAAGTCATCGGCGCAGCCTTCCCGGCGGTCACGGTCCTGCCGGGACCGGACGACACCGAAGACAGCGCCGCCTGGCAGGAGCGTCGGCTTCGCGCGGAGGCGCTGGTTGCAAGCCTGGCCGCGCGGCGCGAAACGCTCCTGCGAATCGGGCGCCACATCGCCGAAACCCAGCGCGCCTTCTTTCTCGGCGCGCATGACACCCTTGTCCCCGAAACGCGCGCGGCGGCGGCGGCGGCCCTCGGGGTCCATCCCTCGACGCTGGGTCGGGCAGTGTCCGGCAAGGCGCTTCTTGCAGGCCATACCACCTATCCCTTGGGTCTTTTCTTCTCGCAGGCTCTGTCCGGGCCACAGGGCGCGATCTCTCCCTTCGACGTCATGCGCCGGATCCGGTCGCTGATCGGCGCGGAATCCGCCGATGCGCCCCTTGCGGACGAGGCGATCTGTGACCAGCTGAGGAAAGAGGGCGTTGACATAGCGCGCCGAACTGTCGCCAAATATCGCAAATGCATGCGCATACCCTCATCGTTCGGGCGAAAGCGTCGGAAGGTTTCCGCATCGGACAGGCCTGCCACGGATCGCAGGCCAAAGTGATCATCCAAGAACCGGTCCATCGCGTCGTATCCACGAAAAGCGGCGTCGTTGGCCCGGCAATACAACCAGAGGAGGTGTCATGCGTTACAAGATCAGTGGCCGGCAAATCGATGTGGGCGACGCCTTGCAGACCCATGTCAAATCGGAACTCGGCGTGACGGTCGAGAAATATTCCCAGCGCCCGACCGATGCCTCGGTGATCTTTTCCCGCAACGCGCACGAGTACATCTGCGAAACGACGGTCCACCTGTCGACCGGCCTCACCGCCTCGGCCAAGGGCAACGCGACCGAGATTTATGCCGCCTTCGACGAATGCCGCGAGAAGATGGACAAGCAGCTGCGCCGCTACAAGCGCAGGCTGAAGGATCACCACCGCGACCGCAGCGGCCCTGTTGAATTCGCGGGCGCACCCATGTATGTGCTCGCCGCGAATGGAGAGACCGAGGATTCGGAGCCCGCGAGCCTGCAGCCGATCATCATCGCCGAGATGGAGACGAAGATTCCGTCCCTGTCGGTGGGTGAGGCGGTGATGCAGATGGAACTGGCCGGCGCCCCGCTTCTGGTCTTCCGCAACGAGAAGAATGGCGGGGTCAATATCGTCCACCGCCGGGATGATGGGAACGTAGGCTGGATCGATCCGTCGGCCAGCAACTAGGCGCCTGGACCGCCGGCGCGGGAAAAAGTAGGAACATGGACCTTACGAAACTTCTCAAGCCGGCGGCCGTCCGGGTGATCGGACACGTCACGAGCAAGAAGCGGCTGTTCCAGGACCTCGGCGAGGTCGCGCACGCGGTCTACGGGCTGAATGCCGCCCAGACCGTCGATGCGCTGCAGGAACGCGAGAGCCTCGGGCCGACTGGCGTTGGCCATGGCGTCGCGCTTCCACATGCGCGGCTCGAAGGGCTGGACCATGTGGTCGGCATCTTCCTGCGTCTGGAAAAGCCGCTCGATTTCGATGCGGTGGACCGGCAGCCGGTCGATCTGATCTTCGGGCTCTTCGCGCCGAAAGAATCCGGCGTCGAGCATCTGAAGGCGCTGGCCCTTGTCTCGCGCACCCTGCGCGACGCTGCCACCTGCACCAAGCTGCGCGCCAACACCGACCCTGCGGCGCTGCATGCGGTCCTGACTGAAGCACGGTCGAACCAGGCCGCCTAGCGCCAGTCCCCGAAGCCAAAGCTGACATAGTCGCGCCGGTAAACCTCTCGCGCAAGAAGCTCGATCTCGCGGTCGCAGACTTCCTCGGCGGGAAAGGGCGTCTGCGACGCCGCGGGAGGTGGCAACGGCGCCATGCCGGCGCCGACCGCGGCCGCAAGTCGCGCCAGATCCTCTTCAAGCCTGTCCTCGCGGCAGAGAAGATCAGGGGGAACAAAACCCGATATTCCCTCGAGCTGGGCCCATTGCGTGCCCCAGACCGGATAGGTCGCCACACCCGTCTGCCCGGCCAGATTGACCTTCACGAAGCCAAGGAACGCGCGGAAGGCGTCACGGAACTGCGCGCTGCCCATTTCGGCGATGCCGTCCTCTTCGGGGATCGGAACGCGGTAGTGTTTGCGCAGCCGTGACCGGAGTTCGGCGTCCGTGTCCCGGCGCAGGATCATCGCAAAGGCATCAAGCGCACGCGGTACCGGATGGCGCAGCACCGCAAAGCTGCGGTGACCGACTGCGGTGCGCTTCCACGCGCGTAGGGTCTTTTGCGTGAAGCCCTCGTCAAGTCCGCCGCCGCCGAGCCGTGACAACCACATCCGGACGGGCGTGTCGTCGAAGGGACCGATCGGAAAGTAGAGCAGGGGCGCCCCCTTGGCCGCGACGACGCGCGGAATACCGGCGCCGCGGCGCGGCTCGAAATGCGGGCTGCGGCCGAGATCGGCCCAGTCCACCCGGGAAAGGGCCGCCTCCATCTCGGGGTAGTTGCGCACCTTGTCTTCCAGCGCCTCTGGGTTCTGGCGCACCAGGCTGTCGGCGATGCTGTCGATCCGCCCTTCGGACCCGAGGAAGCCCAGAAGCCCGTTGATGACCCCGACATCCTGCACCGCGTCGTAGTCGAGGTAGAAGGCAGTCTGTCCGCTGACCTGCAGCGCCCTCTGGACGCGCAGCTGAAACGCCTGCCGGGCCGCAAGGAACGCGCCGAACTCTTCCTCGTTGAAGGCGATCTGCCGCGTGACGCTGTCCTTCACATTGCCAAGCCGCCACTTCTTGGTCGCCGTTGCGATCTTGAGGCTGACATAGCAGTCGACAGGATTGCGGGTGAGCACGATCTTGGCGCAGCGCGGGTCGTTCAGTATGCCGTCAAGCACGCGCGGCTCATGGTCGTGAAAATAGCGGATACCGTTCAGCCCCGGCTCTGCAATGATCCGCCGCCAGAGCGCCTCGGGGTCGGCGATCCGGTCTGCCATGGTCATGCCGAGCACCGTCTTCACCTTCGGGCCGCCAAGATGGGCCGGGTTGAAGACCTCTCCGTGGCAGTTAACGCCCGACGCCTGGGCCAGCGTCGCCTCCAGAAGGTTCGATCCGGTCCGCATCTCGGCCAGGATCACGAAGCTGTCGAAACGGCGGGTCATGATGCCCTATCGCACGATATAGGGCCGGCCTCGATCCTCGGGAGGCTTGCGCGGCGCGGGGTTCACGGCGAAATCGCCCATCATGGTCGGCATCATCCCCTGGTTCTTGAGGTTCTGCAGGAACTGGCCGAAGCCCGTCAGATCCGCCATGCGCGGCGCCTCGGTCAGAGGCCTGAGGGCACGCGGGCTGATCTCGTCGATGATCGCCTGCAAGGCTTCCATCGGGTTCTCGATGAACTCGGCCATCGGCCAGATCCGAACCCGCGCCTTCACGAACATGGTGCGCAGGACATCGACATGCTCGGTCTCGATCCGCTGAAGGCGCGCGGCCTCGCGCCGGATGTCCGCGAAATTCATGTTGCTGTGAAGCAGCCGAACCGCCCATGTCCCGGTGATGACCGAGATCTGGGCATTGGGGTCCGTCGCCATGAACCAGTTGCAGTCCTGATTGTCGCGCGGGCTGAACTGGAACACCTGCCGCTCGCCGCGGGTGTTCCACACCAGATTGGTCAGGAAGGCCCGGGGATTGTGGTCGCGCAGCTGTGCGTTGTCCGGCAGCGCGCCGTTGAAAACAGTCTCTCCGCCGGCGAATTCTGCCCGCTCCGGCGCGAAGAGATGGCCATGCACCCGCCCGCCGATGGCCTTGGACAGCCAGCCCTCGAACCCGTCGAAGAGATCCGAGAAGCCGTGAAAGACCGAATAGGGCGCACAGGTCTTGCCGTTCTCCATATCCTTGAGGGGGAAGCGGCTTTGCATGTAAAGACCGGCCCGCCCGCGCCGCCTGCGCTCGACCGCCTTGGCAAAGAGTCGGTCGATCTTCCCGGGGTTCGGTTCGGCGCGCTGGACGCCCGGCGGTGGCGGCGCAAGGAAGGTCGAATAGAGCCGGTCGGCATTCGGCCAGATCTTGCGCGCGACAAAACAGTCCGACCGGCGGAGCAGTTGCAGGTGATCGTCATAAAAGCTGTGCGGCTTGCCCTGCACATCGAACTTCGTGAGTGTCAGGGACCGGCTTTCAATGTTGCTGGCATAGAGCCGCGCGAGGGTCTGAAAATAGCTTTCGTCCGGGATCCAGACACGGCGGAAGTAGCCGTCGATCTCTTCCCGACGCGGATCTTCCAGAATGGCAGAGAGGGTGCGCCGCGTCAGGCACCACCACTGGCTACCAAGATGCGGCTCTATTCCGTCGGGAATGCGCCGCTTGAACCCCAGAAGGCGCTGCAGCCGCACGTAGCGGTCGAACATCGGCCGCTGTGTTCGCCACGAAAAAGGGAAGCGGAGCGTGAACCGTTCGCTCGCCAGCCCCCCGACCGTCCAGGTGACGTCCGAGGTGGTGACGCTTTCGATGAAATCGGTCGCCGGGCGCGCGTCAAGATAGGCGATCAGCTCTTCCGTCGGGCGCAGCGGCAGGCAGGCGCCCGAAGCGAGATAGACGTGCCGCACCTCCGGATGCCGCTCAAGAAGTTGCGTCGCGGCCGCCTGCGTCGCCTCGACCAGCGACCAGGTGCCCCAGTGGCAGGCAAAACGCGGGGCAAAGCTGATGCGTTCTTCATCTGCGACGGCCGTGACCAGACCCTGATATTCGGCGCGCCCGACGCGTCGGTCGACATGGATCACGACAGGGCATCCCGACCGCGCCCAATGCCGCGCGACCTCTGCCGCCCGGTGAAGCGCGGTGTGGCAGAGCATCACGAAGCCAAGGCTCGCCCCGTCGGTCACGCCCAGTTCCCCTTCGACATGAGGCCGAGGATCTCGAGTTGGCGCCAGTTGACGTATTTCTCGGACCACTTGCACCAGAGATCATTTTCGTCGCTCAGCGATCTGGCATAGGCGAGGTATTCCCGACTGTCGGCGAAATGCTCCCGTCGCTCCAGTTCCTCGGCCACCTTGGCCTTGAAGGTCGAGATGAACTTGGCATGCAGAAGGCAGCCCGAGGCCTTTTCTCCGCCCTGCTCGTCGTAGACGAGATTGAGACGCCGCGGCAGAAGCATGTGCGTCGAACTGGCGAAGCAATAGGACCGGCGCCACTTCACCAGCGGGATCTTGTTCAGCGACGGCGCCTCTTCCGGACGATCGGCGAACATCTTGCGGGCGCGCGGGCCGCCCTGGATCCAGAGGTTTCCGTAGGTCGGGTTCTTCGAGATCATGTAGTTGCCGCTGTCGAAATAGCGCGCAACCTCGAACGGATCGTCGCCTTCGGCGTAGGCCGTCGCCCGGTCGGTCGCCTTGGGATACATGTCGACGACCATCGCGGGGAAACTGGGCACCGAGTAGGTGTCGAGCCAGTCGGTCAGCGCGCGGATCGGGCGCGTATCGCAGAACGGGTAGATGAAGAACTCATCCACATCGACCGAAAGAACCCAGTGCCCATGCGCGTGGTGCATCAGAAGCCAGTTGACCCAGTCGACCCCATAGCGCGACGCGCGATAGCTGCGGTCCGTCACCCAGACCGAGGCGTCGGGCTGTCCGGCGAGATAGTCGCGCGATCCGTCGTCCGACGCGTTGTCGACAAAGAGAAAGTGGCTGACGCCAAGTTTTCGGTAATAGTCGAGGAAGTAGGGCAGGCGCACGCGTTCGTTCCTGATGACCGAGACCAGCAGAATGCCGTCCGGTCGGATCGATCGGGTCCGGTCGGTGAGCGTCCTCAGGTCGCGGCGGCTGCGGAAGGCCCGGAAGCGCAGGCGCTGGCGCCGCACCCTCAGCCGGTATCTCTGCCACAGCTTCACGCCTGCATCCCCGTCAGCATCCGGCGCAAGCCGGGTTCCACGCAGGGCGCGTCTGTGCCGGTGTCGTCTCCCGGCGAACGGCTGCCCGCGCCCCTGCGGGTTTCCGCCCGGTTTGATCCGGCTCTCGCGCCCCCGCACACCGCGAGTCTAACCGGCCGATCTTCGTGCGTAAACTGCGGACTGCGCCTGCCCGCGGCCAGCCGGCGACGCCGTGCTGGACGTTCGGGCGCGCTGGGCGCATGATGGATCACGTCAGGAAACCGGGGGAAGCGCATGGGATTTCTATCGGTGATCGTCGCTGCAGCCGCGGCCTGGGGCTTTGGCGCCGCCTACTACATGACGCTGTCGCGGCCATGGATCGTAGCTGCCGGCATCGAGATTGACGAGAAGGGTCGCCCCAGGGGCGGCTCGCCCCTGCCCTTTGTCCTCTCGGCGGTCGCGATGATCCTGGTTGCGGGCATGATGCGCCATATCTTTGCAAGGGCAGGCATCGATACTGCCGGAGCGGGCTTCGTCGCCGGGCTCGGCATCGGCCTCTTCTTCATTGCCCCATGGATCATGATCAACAATGCCTACGGGATGCGGCCATTCCGCCTGACGCTGATCGACGGCGGCTATGCGGTGGCCGGCTGCGCGATCATCGGCACGGTTTTGACGCTGGTCTGAATGAAACAAAGGGTCCCGGCCACCCAACCGGGACCCTTCGCCACCCCAGGTGCCCCTTCGCACCCCGCGGAAACTGAATAGGTCACGGCCGTCCTGGCCTGTTGCGATGAACCTAGGCCGGGAGGGAGATTCGCGCAAGGCCTGCTTGCCGAAAATACATATCAATTTCAATTGCTTAGGGTAACCCCTGGTTAACCCTTGGGGTTCGCGCCGAAGACCCGGCGCGAACCCGAATCGCGGCCGTTACTTGTAGACCGACTCTTTCTTGAAGTGTTTGGTCAGCATGTAATAGATCACGGCACGGTACTTGTTGCGCTCCGACTTGCCGTAGGTCTCGATGACCGAGTTGATCGCGGCCATCAAATCGGGGCCGTCCTTGAGGCCGAGCTTCTTGATGAGGAAGTTGTTCTTCACCGTCTCAAGTTCGGTCGGCTGGCTCGCCGCGACGGTCGCGGCATCGGCGTCGTAGATCGACGGACCGCAGCCGATCGTGACCTTGGTCAGCAGCGCCATGTCCGGCGTCATGCCGCACTTCGTCTTCAGATCGTCGGCATATTTCGCGATCAGATCGTCTCTCTTACCCATGAGTATCTCCTACTATCCCTGTCACTTCGTGATTGGGGCAACTCGCGTTGCCCGGGGCGCGCGAAAGTTAGGTCGATTTGCCCCGGCGGGCAAAGGAAAATTCTGAATTTGCGACCACGCACAGGGGAAATGGAGAAACTCCGCTCAACTTCCGCTCTTGTGTTGCGGGGAGGCCGCGCAGGCCCCCCCTGCCGGTCAGTAACGGTAGTGATCCGACTTGTAGGGGCCGGCCACCGTCACGCCGATATAGTCGGCCTGGTCGGCGCGCAGCTCGGTCAGCTTCACACCGATCTTCTTCAGGTGGAGCCGCGCGACCTTTTCGTCGAGATGCTTGGGCAGGATGTAGACGCCCGGCTTGTACTCGCCGCCCTTGGTCCAGAGCTCGATCTGCGCCAGCACC
>JAGRDU010000052.1 GCA_020446905.1 Paracoccaceae bacterium
ACTTCTTCATGGAGGCCGCGAAGCTCCGCGCCGCGCGCCTTCTCTGGCACCGCATCATGTCCGAATTCGCGCCGAAGAAGGCCGGCAGCCTGATGCTCCGCACCCATTGCCAGACCTCGGGCGTTTCCCTGCAGGAGCAGGACCCCTACAACAACGTCATCCGCACCGCCTACGAGGCGATGGCGGCGGCCCTCGGGGGCACCCAGTCGCTGCACACCAACGCGCTCGACGAGGCGATCGCCCTGCCGACGGAGTTCTCGGCCCGTATCGCGCGGAACACCCAGCTGATCCTGCAGGAAGAGACCGGCATCACACATGTCGTCGACCCCTTGGCCGGGTCCTACTACGTCGAGGCACTGACGGCGGAACTGGCCGAGAAGGCCTGGGCGCTGATCGAGGAGGTCGAGGCACTGGGCGGTATGACCAAGGCTGTCGCCTCGGGCATGCCCAAGCTCAGGATCGAGGAATCGGCGGCCAAGCGTCAGGCGATGATCGACCGGGGCGAGGAGGTCGTCGTCGGCGTCAACAAGTATCGCCCGACGAAGGAGGATGTCATCGACATTCTCGACGTCGACAACATGAAGGTGCGCGACGCGCAGGTGGCGCGGTTGGACCGGATCCGCGCAAGCCGCGATGAGGCCAAGTGCGCGGCGGCGCTGGCGGAGCTGGAAAGCCGCGCGCGGGACGGCGGCAATCTGCTCGAGGCAGCGGTGGAGGCCGCGAGGGCGCGGGCGAGCGTGGGAGAGATCAGCATGGCGATGGAGAAGGTGTTCGGTCGTCACCGGGCCGAGGTAAAGACGCTCGCCGGTGTCTATGGCGCGGCCTACGAGGGCGACGAGGGCTTTGCCCAGATCCAGAAGGACGTGGAAGCCTTCGCCGAGGAAGAAGGCCGCCGGCCCCGCATGCTCGTCGTGAAGATGGGCCAGGACGGCCACGANNGCGGCGCCAAGGTCATCGCCACCGCATTCGCCGATATCGGCTTTGACGTGGACGTCGGGCCCCTCTTCCAGACACCCGAGGAAGCGGCGCAGGACGCGGTGGACAACGACGTTCACGTCGTCGGCATCTCCTCTCAGGCGGCGGGGCACAAGACGTTGGCACCAAAGCTGATCGCTGCGCTGAAGGAGAAGGGCGCCGAGGATATCCTCGTGATCTGCGGCGGTGTCATCCCGCAGCAGGATTACGACTTCCTGAAGAAGGCAGGGGTCAAGGCGATCTTCGGGCCGGGCACCAATATCCCGGCAGCGGCGAAGGACATTCTCGGCCTCATCCGCGCCGCGCGCGGCTGATCCATCGGGACAAGGAAAAAGGCGGGGCGCCCGGCGCCCCGCCTTTTGTCATTCCGCCGAGATAGCGGCGGTTTCGGGTTCGGCGGCCTCATCAGCCTGACCCGAAAAGAAGCGCAGGACGGTATAGCCCAGCACCGCCGAAATCGCCGACCCGGCCAAGACGCCCAGCCGCACCTCGTTCATATGGAGCTGATCGGTGAAGCTGAGGCCCCCGATGAAGAGCGACATGGTGAACCCGATCCCGGCAAGGCAGGCGAGCCCGTAGATATGCATCCAGGTCACCCCCTGCGGCAGCCGCGCAAGACCAAGCTTCACCAGCAGGAAGGTCACGAGGAAGACCCCGAGCTGCTTGCCGATGACAAGACCACCGACGATGCCGAGCGGCAGGTCCGAGAAGAGGTCGTTGAACGTTAGCCCCTTCAGCACCACGCCCGCGTTGGAAAAGGCGAAGATCGGCACGATGAGGAAGAGGACGTAAGGCGTGAGCCCGTGCTCCAGCGAATGGAGCGGCGACTTGCCGTATTTGTCCTTCAGGGGCACGAAGAACGCCGTGATGACCCCTGCCAGCGTCGCGTGCACCCCCGATTTCAGCACCAGCACCCAGAGGATCGTCCCCAAAAGCACGATGGGCGCGATCCGGTGCGTTCCGGTCCGGTGCAGCCAGTAAAGCCCCGCCAGCGGCGCCAGCGCGAGGAAGAGATAATCGAGGTGCAGGTCGCTCGTGTAGAAAAGCGCGATGATGAGGATCGCGCCAAGATCGTCGAGGATGGCGAGCGTCAGCAGGAAGATCTTCAGCGCCGCCGGAACCCGTTTGCCGAGAAGCGCCAGCACACCGACCGCAAAGGCGATGTCGGTCGCCGCCGGAATCGCCCAACCGCCGCGCGTCACCGGGTCGGACCAGTTGAGCGCGAGGTAGATGAGCGCGGGCGCGATCATCCCGCCCACGGCGGCCATGCCAGGGAGCACCACGTCGGAGGGGTTCTTCAACTTGCCCTCAAGCATCTCGCGCTTCAGCTCAAGCCCGATGAGGAAGAAGAAGATCGCCATGAGGCCATCGTTGATCCACAGGATCAGCGGTTTCGACAGCCCCTCGCCATCCAGCAGGACCGAGAATTTCTTCAGAAGAACCTCGTGATATCCCGCCGAGAGGCTGGAATTCGCGATGATGAGCGCCAGAAGCGCGGAAAGCATCAGAACCACGCCGCCGGCGGCATCGTGTTTGAAAAATCGGTCGAAGGCGCGCACTAGCGACACTTTTGTCTCCTGACTATCCCTGTTCCCGTCCAACTTGGGGGGCAGGGGAGGGATGTCAACCGTGAGGGGCGGCATTTCCCCGCTTGCGGGCGCACATGCTGCAACTAGGATGCGCGCCCGAAAGGGGGGCCTCATGGCGGTATTCGATCATCTGGCGATTTCGGTGGCGAGGCTCGGCCTGGGCGCGGCCGCGATCGAGGCGTTGCTCGGGGTGCCGCTGGAGGCGGGCGGCGTGCATCCTTTCATGGGAACGCACAACCGGCTCCTGAGCCTTGGGCCCGGCGAATATCTCGAGGTGATTGCCATCGACCCGGATGCCCCGCCGCCGGGCCGCCCCCGCTGGTTCCGGCTGGACGAATTCGCCGGAGCGCCGCGCCTGACCAACTGGATCGCCCGGACCGAGGGTCTGGACCACGCACTGGCCCAGGCGCCGGCAGGGGCGGGCAGGGCGGTCGACCTTGCGCGCGGTGATTACCGCTGGCGCATGGGCGTGCCGGACGACGGCCGGTTGCCGTTCGCCGATGCCTTCCCGGCGCTGATCGAATGGCAGGGTGACCGGCACCCGGCACAGGCCTTGCCAGACCGGGGTTGCCGCCTTCTCGGCCTGACGCTCACCCATCCGGACGCTGACGCCCTGCGCGCCGCGCTGCCGGTTTCCGATCCGCGCATCACGGTGGTGACGGGAAGCGTCCCCGACCTGACCGCCACCCTGTCCACCCCAACCGGCGTGAAGGCCCTTCCATGACCTTGCGCCCCGCGACCGACGCTGACCACGCAGCCCTTGCTGACCTCTGGAACCATTTCATCCGCCACACGACCGTCACCTTCTCGCCCGAGGAGAAGACGGCCGAAACCGTCGCGCAACTTGTCGCGCAGCGCCGGGCGGCGGGGCGCGAGCTCTTTGTGCTGCGCGACGGGAACGAGATCGGCCTCTCGACCTATGACCAGTTCCGCAGCGGGATCGGCTACGCCCACGCGATGGAGCACACGATTCTCCTCTCGCCGGGGCTGCGCGGCAAGGGCGCGGGCCGCGCGATGATGACGGCGGTCGAGGAACACGCAAGGGCGGGCGGTGCCCACACGCTTTTCGCCGCCGTCTCGGGCGAGAACGAGGCGGGCATCGCCTTTCATGCCCGCATGGGCTTTGACATCACCGCACGTTACCCCGAGGCGGGACGTAAGTTCGGCCGCTGGCTCGACCTCGTGCTGATGATGAAGTTACTGTGACGCACTGGATTTTCAGGACTTTGCCGTTAGTCTCCCGCCCATGTCGATCTGGACCCGCATCTCCGACGCGCTTGCCGCCCTTGCCAAGGGCGAGGGGCTGGCGGCTGTCTTCGACCGGCTGAAGACGCCGCCGGAAAAGTCGGTGGGCTTCACCATCGCGGTCATCGCCCTTGGCGCCAAGATGGCCAAGGCGGATGGTCAGGTCACGAAGAACGAGGTGACGGCCTTTCGCGAGGTCTTCGCGATCCCCGCGGCCGAGGAGGCGAACGCCGCCCGTGTCTTCAACCTTGCCCGGCAGGATGTCGCGGGGTTCGATCTCTATGCCGGAAAGATCGCGGCGATGTTCGGCCCTGGCAACTCCGCGCTTGTCGACCTCATGGAGGGGCTCTTTCACATCGCCATGGCGGACGGCGAGTTCCACGCGGCTGAGGAAGCCTTGCTGCGCGAGGTGGCGCGGATCTTCGGGGTCGACGACCGCTGCTTTCGCTCGCTGATGACGCGGCTCGTGCCCGACGCGCCGCGCGATCCCTATGACGTGCTGCGCGTGCCGCACGATGCGCCGTTCGAGGACATCCGCAACGCATGGCGGCAGGCCGTGCGCGACAGCCACCCGGATCGGCTGCGCGCACGCGGCCTGCCGGACGAGGCGCTGAAGATGGCCGAACAGCGTCTGATCGACGTCAACCGCGCCTGGGAAGAGATCCAGGCCGCCAAGGCCGCCTGAGATGCGGATCGCGACCTACAATGTCGAGTGGTTCGCGAATCTCTTCGACAGGAACGGCCGGATGCTGGAAGACCGCGAATGGTCGGCCCGCTACAACGTCACCCGCGCCGACCAGCTGACCGCCCTCGGCATCGTCTTCAACGCGATCGACGCCGATGCGGTGATGATCGTCGAGGCGCCCGACCAGGACGCGCGGCGCCATCCGACCGTCGTGATGCTCGAGGCCTTCGCCGAACGATATGGCATCCGGGCGCGGAGGGCGCTTCTGGGGTTCGAGAACGAGACCCAGCAGGAAATCGCCCTTCTTTACGACCCCGACAAGCTGACCGTGGCCCACGACCCGATCGGACTGCCCGACCAGCCCATCGACGGCACCGCCGCGCCGCGCTTCGACGGGACCTACCGGATTGACCTGAACATCGACGCGACGCTGGATGTGGTGCGCTTTTCCAAGCCGCCGCTGGAAATCGCCGCCCGAACGGCCACGGGCACGCCCTTTCGTATGATCGGCGTCCACATCAAGTCGAAAGCCCCCCACGGCGCTGCGAACGAGGAACACGAAAGGCGCCTTGCGATCGAGAACCGGCGCAAGCAGCTGGCCCAGTGCATCTGGCTTCGCCAGCGCGTCCTTGAGCACCTGGCCGCGAAGGAAAGCCTTCTGGTCATGGGCGATTTCAATGACGGCCCCGGCCTGGACGAATACGAGAAGCTCTTCGGCCGGTCCGGGGTGGAGATCGTGCTCGGCTGGGACGAGCCGAAGGAGACGCGCCTCTTCGATCCTCACGCCCGTATCGCCTTCGGCAAGAAGGGCGCCGCGATGCCGACCACGGCGCGGTTCTACCTTGACGACAAGGGACGCTATTTCTCGGCGCTTCTCGACTACATCATGGTCTCGCCCGATCTGCGCGCCAAGGGCCCCGCCTGGCGCATCTGGCACCCGTTCGACGACCCCGGCTGCTACCGCGTGCCCGAACTGCGCGAGGCGCTTCTGACCGCCTCGGACCATTTCCCGGTCACGATTGATGTCGACCTTTAGCCCGGGTCTGTAAATTCGGACCTCGAACGCCTATACTGAAAAGCATGAAGATGCTCGCCCGTGCCAGTGCCATCCTTGTCCTCGCCGCCGTCCCGGCCCTCGGCGAAGAGAAGGAGGCGACTGCCGACGAAGGCTTCAGCCTTCTGGAGGAAGGCGCGAAGATCATCCTGCGCAACATGCTGGACGAGGTCGAACCGGCGCTGAAGGACCTGCACAAGGACTTTGGCGACGCGATGGACGAGATGGGCCCCGCGCTGCGCGACCTTGCCGCGATGATCGGCGATCTGCGGAACTACCACGCGCCCGAGAAACTGCCGAACGGCGACATCATCATCCGCCGCAAGACGCCCGCGGAGATTGCGATGCCGAGACCTGGCGAGGATATCGAGATCTGATCCGGCCTAACCGGCGACCGTCACCGTCACCTTCGCCTCGGCGCCAAGCGCCGCGACAAGCGAGGTGAACCGCGCCTCGGCAACCTCGCCGAAAAGCGGTTGCGAGGCCGCCTTCAGTTTCAGCTCGAGGATCTTCTTTTTCGGCCGCCAGATCATCTCGCCGGCCTCGTCAGGCGCCTTGACCGAGAACATGGCGCCGAACCGCATCGCCTTGCCCAGCACCTCGGCCTCGCGCAGCTGGTGTTCGTCGAGCAGCGAGAAGAGCGGCTCGAACCGCGAGCCGGCGCGCGAGTTCTTGTAGCGGTGGAGGAGCGCGACGCCAAGGAACACGCGTTCGGCATGGCTCAGCCCGCCAAGGTTGGCGCGCGTGGCATTGTCGAAACAGACCTCGGCCCGGTAGTCCGGATGCGCCCGCCACGTGGTGTCATGCAGAAGGCAGGCCGCCTTGACAAGGCGCAGCTTCTCCTCGGACAGGTTGCGGAAAAGCGGGAAGATGAAGGCGTAGAGCCTTTTTCCGAAACCCGGCATCCGCGCCATCGTCCGCTCGGCATAGCGGCAGGCCTCGATCAGGGGATCGCGCATCTTCAGCCGGTCGGGCATCTGCTCGTAAAGCAGCCCCTCGCGGATGCCATAGGACGAAACGTCGATCTCGCGCGGGTGGAAGCTCAGCACCATCTGGCGCAGGACCTGTGCCGCGATGGGGACAAGCTCCATCCGGGCGGCCGAGGTGCCAGTACGGGCGCGGAGCGCGTTGATGTCGTTCTCGGCGATCCAGTTGGCGGTCTGCAGCACGGACTGCGGACCCATCCGGTACTCGTGGAGCACCGTCAGCGGATAGTTCCGCCTTTCCATGTCAAGCCGCGCGAAGGCGCGCCACGAGCCGCCGACAAGATAGATGCGCTCATGCCCGCGCCCAACCGCCTCGGCCAGACGCTCCACCTCGGTGCGGATGTGATCCGCAAGCCCCTTGCGCCCGCCCGTGACCTGCTGCAGGCGAAACGGGCCAAGTGGCGATGTGACGCGCCGCCCGACGCGGCCCCCGGAAACTTCTGCCAGTTCCATCGAGTTGCCGCCGATGTCGCACACCAGCCCTTCCGCCTCGGGCCAGCCGAGCAGCACGCCCTGCGCCGAGAGCCGAGCCTCCTCCTGCCCGTCGATGACCCAGAGCTTCAGGCCGGTCTCGCGCTCGATCTCGGCGTGGAACTCCGGCCCGTCCTCGGCCTCACGCACCGCCGCCGTCGCGACACAGGTGAGCGAGGGCAGCCGCAGCCCCTCGGCAATCAGCGCAAAGCGCTTCAGCGCGGCAAGGGCGCGGACGCGTCCCTGGGGGTTCAGCCGCCCGGTCTGCGCCAGACCCTGACCAAGGCCGGCCAGCACCTTCTCGTTGTAGAAGTAGGCGGGGCTGCGCGCCGCGCCGTCGAAGACCACCATCCGGACGGAGTTGGAGCCGACATCGACGACGCCGACCCGTTCAAGCGCCCGCGCGGACGGATCGTCGAACAGGGGCCGGCCAAAGGGGCTCCAGTCGTCGCCATGCGCCCCAGGATTCGCGTTCATGGCCTGCCGCCTTCCGGTCCGGTGGAAACTGCCCCGTTCTAACCCTCAATCCGTCGGATGGGCAAGCTCGGGGGCGTCCTTCGCCCCGGCCGAGCCGCGCCCGGAGAGCGAGGGGTTCTCCATGAAGAAGCGGTGGCAGTTGAAAAGGTCATCCCGCCCGTCTGGCAGCTCGCGCAGGTAGCGGCCGCTCGGGCCAAGGACCCAGCTCTGCGCCTCGTCGGCAAGGTTCGCGGCCATGATCTGGTTCATGATCTGCGCCCGGACGGTATCGTTCCGGATCTCGACCAGCGTTTCGACCCGGCGCGTCAGGTTGCGGCCCATCCAGTCGGCGGACGAGATGAAGACGTGCGCCTTTTTCGAGGGCAGGCCGCCGCCGTTGCCGAAGCAGACGATGCGGCTGTGTTCGAGGAAGCGGCCGACGATGGACTTCACGCGGATATTCTCGGAAAGCCCCGCGATGCCGGGGCGCAGGCCGCAGATGCCGCGCACGACAAGCTGGATCTTCACGCCCGCCTGGCTTGCCGCATAAAGCGCGTCGATCACGTCGGGCTCGATCACCGAATTCATCTTTGCCCAGATCTCGGCCGGTTTGCCTGCCCGCGCATGCGCCGCCTCGGCCGCGATCAGCTCCAGAAGGCGCGGCTTCAGCGAGATCGGCGAAATGGCGAGGTTTTCCAGCTTCTCCGGCTGAACGTAGCCCGAGAGGTAGTTGAAGACCTTCGTCGCGTCGCGCCCCAAAGCGGGATCGCAGGTGAAGAGCGACAGGTCGGTATAGATGCGCGCGGTGATCGGGTGATAGTTGCCCGTCCCGTAATGGGTATAGACGACCAGCCCGTCACCCTCGCGCCGCACCACGGTCGAGATCTTGGCATGGGTCTTGTAGTTGATGAACCCGTAGACGACATGCGCCCCCGCCCGCTCCAGCCGGCGCGACTGGCGGATGTTCGCGGCCTCGTCGAACCGCGCCTTCAGTTCCACGAGCGCGGTCACCGACTTGCCCGCCTCGGCCGCGTCGCACAGCGCCGAGACGATCGGACTGTCCTGCGAGGTACGGTAAAGCGTCTGCTTGATCGCAAGGACGTTCGGGTCCGCCGCCGCCTGGTTGAGGAAGCGGATCACCATGTCGAAGGTCTCGTACGGGTGATGCAGCAGCATGTCCTTTTGCCGGATCGCCGCGAACATGTCGCCGTCATGGTCCTGCACCCGTTCCGGCACACGCGGCGTGAAGGACGGCCATTGCAGGTCGCGCCGGTCGTCGAGCACGAGTTCCTTGAGGTCGGCCATCCCGACCATGCCCTTGACCTCCACCACCTCGTCGGGGGTGACGCCCAGCTCGTCCATGATGAGCGCGCGCAGGCCCGCTGGCGCCCCGGCGGTGATCTTCATGCGGATCACCTGACCCCGGCGGCGCCGCTTCAGCGCCGTCTCGAACTCGCGTACCAGATCCTCGGCCTCGTCCTCGACCTCAAGGTCACTGTCGCGCAGCACCCGGAAAGTGCAGTGGCCGGTGTCGCGGTACCCGGGGAAGAGCGAGCCGAGGTGGAGGAGAAGCAGTTCCTCCATCGGCAGGAAGCGCTTGCCGCCGGGCAGGGCGATGAAGCGATTGATCTGCTGCGGGATCGGGAGGAGCGCCTGCAACCGCCGCTTGTCCGTTGCCCGTTCCAGCTCCAGCGCGAGGCAGAAGCCGGTGTTGGGGATGAACGGGAAGGGATGCGCCGGGTCGATGGCAAGCGGCGAGAGCACCGGAAAGACCTTGCCGAGGAAATAGTCGGCCAGGAACTCCTCGTCCCGCCTGGTCAGTTTCGGCCGCGTCAGAAGCGCGATCCCGGCGGTATCGAGCTCTTTCCTCAGCCCGTTCCAGACCGTCTGCTGGACACCCATCAGCTTGCGCGCGTCCTCGTTGATAAGCTTCAGCTGGTCGGCGGGACTCATCCCGTCGTCCGAGGGCAGCACGTTGCCCTCGCGCACCAGCTCGCGCAGGCCGGCGACGCGCACGGTGTAGAACTCGTCAAGGTTGGTGGCCGAGATCGACAGGAACCGGACCCGCTCGAGAAGAGGGACCCTCGGGTTGCGCGCTTCGTCGAGGACGCGCCAGTTGAAGCCGAGCCAGCTGAGCTCGCGGTTGAAGAACCGGTGGGGGCCGGCGATCTCTGCCTCGGGCAGCGCAACGGGGGCGGGAAAGGGGGCCTTGAGGAAATCTGCCTGGGTCATGATCGCCGTCTATGTGGGCTGAATTGTAGGGTTTTAGGTCAGCCGTCCGCATCATTGCCCGGCACGCCCATGCTGTCCAGCACCTCCTGCGCGAGCGCGCGCGTCACCGCTGTCCCCCGTGCAAGTGCCCGCGCATCGACCGCCGCGACAAGGCCGCGCGCGGCGGCAAAGGACCGGTCCATGCGCCGAACGAGCCAGGCCAGAAGGTTCGTCTGGACTGAAAGCTGGCGGTCCGAAAAGTGCTTTGCCAGAACCGCGGCCAGAAGGGCATCGTCGGGCGGCGCGATCTCGGCCACCGCCGTCGCCTCCATCCGGCTTGCGAGATCGGGCAGGACAAGGCCCCAGCGCGACGGATGAAGCCGCGCGGTCAGGAGAAGCCGCCCCCCTTCGGCGAGGACGAGGTTGTGAATGTGAAAGAGCCGCGTCTCGGCTTCGCGGTTTCCGGCGATGCCCTCGGCGTCCTCGACGACGATGGCACGCTCGCCCACGGGCATCTCGGGCAGCAGCGCGGCGGGCAGGATGCGCGCGCCGCTCTCCGAGGCCCAGACCCGGGCGAGGTGACTCTTGCCCGCACCCTCCGGGCCGATCAGCAGCAGCTTGCCGCCCGGCCAGTCCCCCGCATCGAGCGCGGCGAGGGCGAACATATTGGCGGGCGAGACGAAGAAATCCTCGCGTCCCAGCGCGGGACGCACCGGCAGGTCGAAGGTCAGTTGCTCGGCCATCTCAGTCGGCTTTGTCCGTGTCGAGTCCGCGATAAAGGCGGCTGCCAAGGTATTGCGAGATCGCGAAGCGCGCGAGAACCCCGATGGCCGCCGCGACCGGCACCGCGACGAGCATTCCGACAAAGCCGAAGACCGTGCCGAAGGCGGAAAGCGCGAAGAGCAGCCAGACCGGATGCAGCCCGACCGACTGTCCGACGAGCTTGGGGGTGATGATATTGCCCTCGAGGAACTGGCCGACGGCGAAGATACCCGCGACAATGCCTATCGAGACCCAGTCGCCCCAGAACTGAAAGAACGCCAGGCCAATGGCCAGCGCCCCGCCGATCAGCGCGCCGATATAGGGAATGAAGGTGATGATCCCGGCGATGGCCCCGACGATCAGCCCGAAATCGAGACCCGCCAGCATCAGTGCAACCGAATAGAACGTGCCAAGGATGAGGCAGACCGAGACCTGACCGCGTACGAACCCGGCAAGCACCCGATCAATGTCACGCGCGAGGCCGCGCACCGTCTCGCGGTGGTCGAGCGGCAGGAGACCGTCGATCCGGGCCACCATGTTGTCCCAGTCAAGCAGAAGATAGAAGGCGACGACGGGCACGACGACGATGAAGACGACGGCGTTGATGACCGAGAGGGCGGAACTGAGAAGACCGCTCGCAAGCTCACCGCCGCGTGACTGGATCGTCTTGCCGATGGAGACCAGCGTCTCGCGCACGACGCTCTGGTCGTCCATCAGCGAGGGGAACTTGGCCGTCAGGAAGCCCTGTAGCTCGGAGAATATCGTGGGCGCGGCGTTGACCAGCTGGACAAGCTGGCGCACCAGCATCGGCACGATCAGCAGCGCCAGCAGGATGAAGATGATGAGCGCGATGATCGAGATCACCGCCGTCGCGGTCGGACGCGAGAGGCCCGTGCGCTCGAGCCGGTCGGCGACGGGGTCGAGAAAATAGGCAATCGCGCCGCCGACGATGAACGGCAGGATGACGTTGCCAAGGCCCCAGAGCGCGGCGAAGAAGACCACCGCGGCAATTCCCCAGTATTTCGCCTGTTGCCGCACCGGCAGGGCCATGACGCGCTCCTTCTTCGCTGCCGAAGTCTTGGACCAAGCGGACCCGTGGCGCAAGCCGTGGGGCCATCGCTTTTCCTTGCGCGGGCGCGGAACGCGCGTATTCTGCCGCCAAACGAGGACCGCCGCATTGCAGAAACACGCCGATTTCTCCGGGTTTGTCGAGATCACGCCGACCGCATCGGTCGATGCCGCGCGTCACGGCTGGCGTGCGAAATGCCTTCAGCGGTTGATCCGGATCGACCTGCCGGTGCCGCGCACCGTCGCGCTGCCGTTCCAGACCGTCCGCGCGATCGCCGCGGGGCAGATGGCCGACACTGTGGCACTGGCCGAGATCTTCGGCGGCGCGCTCGTCACCATCCGCCCCTCGCCGGCGGATCCCGAATGGGGCGGACCGACGACGGTGCTGAATGTCGGAATGAACGCCCGCAAGCATGCGGAAATCACGGCGAGCCATGGCCAGGCGCTGGCCGACGCGCTCTATCTCGGCTTCGTTCAGTCCTACGCTGTGCATGTGGCGCGGCTCGACCCCGACATGTTCACTGCCGAGCCGTCCTCCGAGGCGCTCGCCGCCGCGCTTGCCGCCTACGAGGCGGAGATGGACGAGGAATTTCCGCAATCGCCCGCGCAACAGCTCGGCGAGGTGCTGCGCTCGATGGCGCGGGCCTGGGAAGGCACCACCGCCCGGCTTCTGCGCGAGGCGAAGGGCGCGCCGCCCGATGCGGCGCTCGGCCTTGTCGTGCAGGAGATGGCGCAGGCCGTCGGTCCCGGCCTCTCGGGCGCCGGGACGATCCAGCTGATTGAGGGCGTCACCGGCGCGCCGCAGGTCACCGGCCGCTTCCGCGGCCTCAACCCCGCGAACCGCAAGGCGGAAGAGACGCTCTTTCTGGTGAAGGACGCCCGCGGCCATGCGCTGGAGGAGGCGGCCCCCGAGGTCTTCGCGACCCTGCAGCAGCACTGCCGCATCTGCCGCGAGAAGCTGCGCGAGGAGATGCTGATCGAATTCGCCCTCGAGAACGGCGCGCTGAAGGTGATCGACGCGGTCCGCGTCCCGCGCTCCTCGCGCGCGGCGGTGCGGATTGCAGTGACCCTCGCCAAGGAGGGCATCATCAGCCGCGACGACGCGATCCTCAGGGTCGAACCGCGCGCCTTGTCCGAGCTTCTGCACTATCAGGTCGACCCGCGCGCCCCGCGCGAACGTGTCGCGCGCGGCATCGCGGCGAGCCCAGGCGCGGCCTCGGGCAAGATTGTCTTTTCCGCCGCCGATGCGCAGGCTTCGGCAGCGCGGGACGAGCGCTGCATCCTCGTCCGCCGCGAGACCGCCCCCGAGGACATCCGCGGCATGCACGCCGCCGTCGCCGTCCTGACCGAGCGGGGCGGCATCACGAGCCATGCGGCGGTGATCGCCCGCGGCCTCGGCCTTCCCTGCATCGTCGGCGCCTCCGACCTCACTCTCAATCCGCGCGACAAGACGATCCGCACCCGCGACGGACGCCTCTTCCGCGAGGGCGACACGATCACCATCGACGGCACGAACGGCGAGGTGCTGTCGGGCGCGGCCGAGATGCTGGAACCCGCACTCGACGAATGGTTCCGCACGCTTCTGCGCTGGGCCGACAACGTCCGCGATATCGGCGTGCGCGCCAATGCCGACACGCCGGACGACGCCCGCACCGCCCGCATGTTCGACGCCGAGGGCATCGGTCTTTGCAGGACCGAGCACATGTTCTTCGACGAAGACCGCCTGACGGTGATGCGCGAGATGATCTTCGCCGACACCGCCAAGGACCGGAAGGTGGCGCTTGACCGGCTGCTGCCGATGCAGCGGGCGGATTTCATCGCGCTCTTCGACATCATGGCAGGGCTGCCGGTCTGCATCCGCCTTTTCGACCCGCCGCTGCACGAGTTCCTGCCGCATGACCGCGAGGGGATGCGCGAGCTGGCCGAGGCGCTTGACCGGCCTCTGTCCGAGGTGACGCGCCGCGTCGAGGCGCTGTCGGAGTTCAACCCGATGCTGGGCATGCGTGGGGTGCGCCTCGGCGTGACGGTGCCCGAGATTTACGAGATGCAGGCCCGCGCCATCT
>JAGRDU010000053.1 GCA_020446905.1 Paracoccaceae bacterium
TGCCGGCCTCGAGCGTCGCGGGCATCTGCGGCGGCGGCGTGACCGAGAGAAGCACGTCCGCGCCGATCTGGCCCGACACGTCGTCGGGCGCATAGAGGCCGGGGTTCAGCCCGCCGGCGGCAAGCCAGTAGCGCAACTCGTAGTTATGGGTGGAAACCGGGAACACCATGCCCATGTTGAACGGCTTGCCCTCGGCCTTGAACTGGCCGACGACCGGCGCCAGCGCGGCGGCGGAGATCGGGTGCACCGGCTTGCCATCGGCGCCCGTCTCGACATTCGCCTTCATCGCCTCCCAGACGGTGTTCGAGACGGTGATGCCGTTGCCGTTGAGGTCCATCGAGAAGGGCGTGACGATATGCGCCTCGGTGCCGTAGCCGATGGTCGCCGCGATAGGCTGGCCGGCCAGCATATGCGCGCCGTCGAGCTGTCCGCCGATCACGCCGTCCAGCAGCACCTTCCAGTTCGCCTGCGGTTGCAGCGTGACGAAAAGGCCCTCGTCCTCGAAGAAGCCCTTCTCATAGGCGATGGCGAGCGGCGCCATATCCGTCAGTTTGATGAAACCGAAAGTCAGCTCGTCCTTCTCGAGGGCAAGCGGTTCGGCGCTGACGGCCGTGGCCGAAACGGTCACGAGCAATGCGGCCTTCAACAGGGATTTCATGCGCGGGTCCTTTCCTCTGGGGGAACGCCTCTCGGCGGAGGTGGTCAAAACGAAAAAGCCGCACGGCCAGCCCGTGACGCACGTCACGAACGGGTCGAGCGGCGTTGCTCGGGTGGGAACCCCGGTCATTCGGGGGAAAGCGGCAGGACGTCCTTGCCCTGCGTTGAGATCAGACTTGCGCCATCGCTGCGATGCGGCAAGGGATTTGAGTGCGTTTTTGGCGATTTACCGCGACGCTTCTGCGATGCAGCGTAAAACTGCCCAAAAAAACGTCAGCGTTCCGCGCCGGGGTCAAAGATAGCGCCGTCAAAGAACGCATCCGGAGCGAGAATCAGGTGCCCCGAGCGCGCGGCGACGACAACGGGACGGTCGAGCGACCCCTCCAGCTTGTCCGACGCGCCGGGGATCTCCGCCCCCGCAGGGCCGAGGTGCGCACGGAAAAGATCGCTGCGAAAGACCGCCCGCGCCTTGCCGATCGCCTCGGCACGGTCAAGGCCGTTGCGCTCGGCAAGACGCGCGCCGATCCATGCGGCCTGGCTGCGCCACGGAAAACACGCCGCCCCGTCGAAAAACCGCGTGAAGCCAGGTGCCTCGCGCTCCTCGCCCGAGGCGGTGACCACGAGACGTCCGGTCAGACCCCTCTCGATCACCTCGGCCGGGACATTGAGGTAGCCGGGCCGCGCCAGCACCTCCGAGGCCGTCATCAGGTTCGCCGGAGCGCCGAGCCACCGCCCGGCCCGCCAGATCGCGCGCATCAGCCGACCGGTCCGGCCCTCGTCGGCCTCGGCCCATCCCTCGCGCACTGCCAGAACCTTGTCGGGCGCGGCAGCCCAGATCGCAGAACCGGGGAGGAGCAGTTCGCCAACCCCGTTCTCGACCGCGATCGACCCCCAGGGCTCGCCGACGCAGAAGGCGTCGATCTCGCCCGCGGCGACCGCCTCGGCCATCAGCGGCGGCGGAACGGTGCGCACGTCAAGCGCCTGTGGCGCCTCCAGCCCGAGCGCGCCGAGCCAGTAATAGAGCAGTTCCGCATGCATCGAGAACGGGAACGGCACGCCGACCCGCAGGCGCGCGCCCGCCGCCCCGATCAGCGCCGCGCCGGCCGCGCGCGCGTCCGCAAAGCCGAAATCATGCCCCGCACCGCGCAGGCGTTCCGCCAGCGCGCTCGACACGCCGATCACCTCGCCGTTCAGCGACAGCACCGACAGGACGTCGAACCGCGTCGCCATGCCGCCGAGGCCGAGCGCCATGGCGACCGGCACCGGCGCCAGCATATGCGCCGCCTCGATCCGCCCGAGCGCGAGCATGTCGCGCAGCGTCGACCAGGAGGGCGCGCTCTGAAGCTCAAGCGCCAGCCCCTCCTCTTCGGCGAATCCGAACTCATGCGCGATGATGACCGGCGCGGCATCGACAAGGGGAATGAATCCGATGGAGAGGGGACGCAGGCTCATTTCAGCAGGCCCGCCGCGATGACCAGCGCCTCGGCGACATCGGCGACCTTGCGGCCCTGATCCATCGCGGTCTTGCGCAGCAGCGCATAGGCCTCGTCCTCGCCGATGCCACGCGCCTTCATGACAAGGCCCTTTGCCCGGTCGATGGTCTTGCGTTCCTCAAGCGCGCGCTTGGTAGCCGCGAGTTCGGACCGCATCCGGGCGAACATGTGAAACCGCGCGATGGCGGCATCCAGCACCGGCTTGATCCGGTCGGCGCGCAGCCCGTCGACGACGTAGGCCGAAACGCCCGCCTCGATCGCGGCCTTGGTGAGACCGTCCTCGGACCGGTCGACGAACATCGCCACCGGCCGGTCGAGCGGCGAGGAGGCGAGCGTCAGTTCCTCGAGCATGTCACGCGAGGGGCTCGTGATGTCGATCAGGACGATGTCGGGATTGCGCTCGGAGATGCGCCGGGCAAGGCCGGTCTCCTCGGCGATGACGAAGACGTCATAGTCCCCCGCCGCCCGCAGCGAGTCGATAATGAGGAGCGCCCGTTCCCGGTCGCGCTCGACAACAACGATGGAAAGTTTCTGGGGCATCGCCGGGCCTCTTTTCCACACCTTCCGCGCCCGCCGCGCACACGCAAGGCCCCCGGGCACCGGCCGTCATGCCCGCATGCCCCGGGAGAAAGGAGCGCCCAAGTTTTCCGCATCCGCGCAAAAATGAGGCGCCGGGCGAACCTGCAGCGGTCAGAGACGGTAAAGCGCCCGGTACTTCTCTTCGAGGTAGTCGAGAAGCGGCCCCTCGGTCGGCGCGGCGCCACAGGCCCGCTCGATCACCTCGGCAGGGCGATATAGCCCGCCGAAATGCTGCACCTTTTGGCCAAGCCAGTCCGTCGCGGGGCGCGCCTCGCCGCGCGCGAGCGCTGCGTCGAGGTCCGGAACATCGCGGCGCAGGGCCTTGTGCAGGCAACCGGCATAGATGTTGCCCAGCGAATAGGTCGGGAAATAACCGAAAAGCCCCACCGACCAGTGAACGTCCTGCAGCAACCCGTGCGCCGGCCGGTCGACCGCGACGCCGAAGTCCTGCAGGAAGCGGGCGTTCCATGCCTCCTCCAGATCGGCAACCTCAAGCCGCCCGCCGAAGAGGTCCCGCTCAAGCGCGAAACGCAGCATGATATGAAGGTTATAGTGCACCTCGTCCGCTTCGGTGCGGATGAAGCCGGACTGGACGCGGTTCACCGATCCGTAGAACGCATCGGCCGAACCGATCCCGAAATCGCCGAACCGGTCGCGCATCCTGCCGTAAATCCAGCCGGTGAAGGCGGCGCTGCGGCCAAGCTGGTTCTCGTAGATCCGGCTCTGGCTTTCGTGGACCCCCATCGAGACGCCCTGCCCGAGCGGCGTGAAAAGATAGGCCGGGTCCACGGCAAGCTCGTAGGCCGCGTGGCCGACCTCGTGGATCGTCGAATAGAGGCAGTTGAAGGGATCGCTTTCAACCACCCGCGTCGTGATCCGGGCGTCGTTCCCCGACCCCGAGGAGAACGGATGGACCGCAAGGTCGAGCCGCCCCCGGTTCCAGTCGTAGCCGAAGGCACTGGCCAGATCGCGGGCCAGCGCAAGCTGCCCGTCCTGCGGGAATGTGCCCGCAAGCTTGGCCGGCTGATACGCGGCCCCGAGGATCGCGGCGCGCAGCGCGACAAGGCGCGGGCGCATCCGGTCGAAGATCGCGGCGATGCCATCGGCGGTCGCCTCGGGCTCGTAGTCGTCGAGAAGCGCATCGTAAGGATCGCCCGCGCCATAACCCGCCGCCGCCAGCGCCTGCCCCTTTTCGCGCATCAGCGCGACGACCGTTTCCAGCGTCGGCAGGAAATGCCCGACTTCGTTCCTCGCCCGCGCCTCGGCCCAGGTGCCCTGCGCAACGCTCGTCACCCGCGCAATCTCCGCCGCAAGGCGCGCCGGGACGGCCGCGTTGCGGCCGTAGGCGCGGGCGATCAGCTCAAGCATCCGCGCCCCGGCGGCATCGGGCGCCTCGGCGGCTGCCAGCCACGCGCCCACCTTCGGATCGGTGCGGCGGGCGTGCAGGACGCCCTCGATCGCCGCCATCTCCTCGCCGCGTTGCCGGGCGGCGCCCTCGGGCATCATCGTCTCCTGATCCCAGCCGAGCCGGCCCGCGATCTGGCCCAGCGCCTCGGTGTCGCGCTGGAAGGTCATGAGGTCCTGAAATGCGGTCATCGTGTCCCCCGGACGGATTGAACGATCGGATATTGCGCCCTGTGGCGGGCGCGCAGGATGAGAACCCAGGCCGCGACGGCGCCGAGCTGATGGACAAGGCCAAGCGCGAGCGGCGCGCCGTGCAGCACCGTCACGATGCCAAGCACCGCCTGTCCGAAGACCATCGTCGCCATCCGGGCAAAGGCCGCCCGCGTCGCCGGATGCGCCGACCGCCGCGCCTTCACGTAGGCGAAGATCGCAAGCGCGAGGAGAAGATAGGCCCCGATCCGGTGCACGAACTGCACAAGACCCGGGTTCTCGAAGAACGCGAGCACCGCAGGCCCGCCCTCGGGCAGGTAGAAGGCGTCGGCCGGAAAGAAGCTCTCGCCCATCAGGGGCCAGGTCGGAAAGGCCCGGCCCGCGTCGATCCCGGCGACGAGCGCGCCGAGAAGGATCTGCAGGAACGCCAGGTGCATGACCCCTGTCGCCATCGAGAAAAGCTTGCCCTCACGCGACCGCCGCGCCTGCAGAAGTTGCGGTTCGCTCCGCGACAGCGACAGCATGTGCCAGGCGATCAGGCCTAGGATCGCGAAGGCAAGCCCGAGGTGGACGGCAAGCCGGTAGGAGGCGACATCGACCATCCGCCCCGTCAGCCCCGAGGAGACCATCCACCAGCCGATCGCCCCCTGCAGCCCGCCGAGCGCGCCCAGCGTGACCAGCCGCCCGGTCCAGCCCGCCGGAATGCGCCTTGTCGCCCAGAAGAAGAGGAATCCCGCCGCCCAGACAAGGCCGATCACCCGTCCAAGCTGCCGGTGCCCCCATTCCCACCAGTAGATCGACTTGAACGCGGCAAGATCCATCGCGGAGTTCTGTTCGCGGAACTCCGGGCTCGCCTGATATTTCGCGAACTCGGCCTGCCAGTCGGCCTCGGTCGTCGGCGGCAAGGCGCCCGTCACGGGCCGCCATTCGGTGATGGAAAGGCCCGAATCCGTCAGCCGCGTCAGCCCGCCGACCGCGATCATCGCTACGACGAGCGCGAAGAGAACTGCCAGCCAGGCCCGCACCGCGCCGCGCGCGCCGCCACGGCCGGCGTCGATCATGCCGCCCTTCGGCGCCTCGGCGGGCTTCGCCTCCGGCCCGACCTCCTCGAAGATGCTGCGCTTGTTGCCTGCCACCTGTGCCTCCGTCCTCGCGAGGGCGGAGACTAGGGCCGCGCCCCGGGGGCCGCAAGGCCGCCCGGGCGATCCCGCCGCTGGGGGCAGACGGCTCAGAGCGCCGGAACGGTGATCCCGAGCCGTGGCGCGAGCGTGGCAAGCGCCGTGCCCGCGCCCTGCCCCCAGTCGGCACCCCGCGCGGCGTAAAGCACGGCCTGGCTCTGGTGGACAAGGCCGTCGGCAAGGATCTTGAGGTGATTGGCGCGCAGCGTCTCGCCGGTCGAGGTGATGTCGGCGATCGCCTCGGCGGTCAGGTTCTTGACCGTACCCTCGGTCGCGCCCTGGCTGTCCACCAGCTGATAATCCGCAACGCCGTGCTCCGTCAGGAAGTCGCGCACCAGCCGGTGATACTTCGTCGCGATGCGAAGTCGATGGCCATGCGCGCGCCGGAAAGCGGCGGCGGCGGCATCGAGATCGTCGAGCGTGTCGACGTCGATCCAGCCCGCCGGCACCGCGATGACAAGATCGGCGTGGCCGAAGCCAAGGGGGGCAAGCTCCGCCACCTGACGGTCCCAGTCGGCAAGCTTGTCACGCACGAGGTCCGAGCCTGTGACGCCCATATGGATGCGCCCCGCCGCCATCTCGCGCGGGATCTCCCCGGCGGAGAGGAGGACGAGTTCCAGCCCTTCGGCGCCCTCGACGCGGCCAGCATATTCGCGGTCGGACCCGGCGCGGCCGAGCGTGATGCCGCGCGCGCCGAACCAGTCGAAGCACTGCTCCATCAACCGACCCTTCGAGGGAAGCCCGAGCTTCAGCATGGTGCCCCCCTCAGATCCGCCACAAGCCCCGGGCGGATCACCCCGCCGACCGCCGGAATCGACCGCCCCGCGCCAAGGACCGCCGTCAGCGCGTCATAGCGCCCGCCCGAGGCGACGGGTGGCAGCGCCGGGTCGGCGGCGTGGAAGGAAAACACGAACCCGTCGTAATATTCGAGCGTAGTGCGCCCGTGCGACGCCTCGAAATCGAGCGCCTCGACATCGACGCCGCGCCGCGCGAGGGCGTTGAGGCGCGCCTCCATCCGGTCGACCGCCGGCAGGATCGCCGGCATCTCGCGCGAAAGCTCCCGCAGCTGGGCCAGCGCGGCCGGGCTCCTGGCGGTCAGGTCCAGAAGGTCCTGCAGACGCGCGACCTCCTCGGCCGAAATCGGCGGCGCAGCGGCATCCTCGCGCAGGGCGGCAAGACGGGCGTCGATCTCGGCCCGGCTGCGCAGGCCGAGAAGCGGCCCGGCCTCCGGCGTCCTGCCGGCCGCAAGCGCCTCAAGAAGGGTCGCCCGCGTCGGAGGCACCGGCGCGGTGCCGCCGAAACGGGCAAGTAGCTGGGTGAACCGCCGGGGCCGCCAGATATGCCGCAAGAGCGCGGCCTTGCGGCTGGGCAGCGTGTTCAGCGCGCGCACGGCGGCCATCAGGATGGCGATGTCACCCGTTGCCGCGCGCAGGTGAAGATCGCCAAGCACAGCATTGAAAAGAGAGAATACCTCGGCATCCGCGTCAGCCGGGTCGTCGCGGGTGAAGACCTCATAGCCGACCTGGACGTATTCGGACCGCCGGTCGCTCAGATGCTCCTGCTTGCGAAAGACCTCGCCCGCGTAGCAATAGCGCGCGGGTTCAGCCCCCTCGGTCATGTGCTGCTGCACGACGGGGACGGTGAAGTCTGGCCGCAGCATCATCTCGCCGCGCAGGGGGTCGGCCGTCACATAGGTCCGCGCCCGGATATCCTCGCCGTAAAGGTCCAGAAGCACCTCGGCGGGTTGAAGGATATCCGCCTCGACCGGCAGCGCGCCGGCGCGGCGGAACGCTTCCATCAGGCGCTCGGCCTCGGCAAGGGCTGCGGCCTTGGGCGCCATCAGCCGCGCCCCAGAAGGCGCTGCACCTCGGCGACCAGCCGACCCCTCGGCACCTCGACCTGGGCTGGCTGGGATTTCCATTCCTCATGAGAAACTTCCGAGGCGATCTTCGCACCGAGGAAAAGGTCCTTCAGCTGCACAACGCCCTTCGCCGCCTCATCCCCGCCCTGAATGACCGCGACGGGGGAGTTGCGCTTGTCGGCGTACTTGAGCTGATTGCCGAAGTTCTTTGGATTTCCAAGGTAAACCTCCGCCCGGATACCCGCGCGGCGGAGTTCCGTCGCCATGGCCTGATAGTCCGCCATGCGGCCCCGGTCCATCACGGTGACGACCACCGGGCCGCGCGTGTCGGCCTGCATCCGGCCCTTGGCGCGCAGGGCAGCCAGCAGGCGGTCGACACCGATGGAGACGCCGGTGGCGGGCACTTCCTGCCCGGTGAAGCGCTTCACGAGGTCGT
>JAGRDU010000215.1 GCA_020446905.1 Paracoccaceae bacterium
CGCTCAAGGCCTTTTTCCAGGACCCCGCCGGCCTCGTCCGGAACCTTGCCGCCTTCGGCCTGCTTCTGGGCGCCGCCTGGCTGACGCGCGAAGGCATCCGCGCCGCCGAGGCCTATGAGGCGCGCCCTGCCGCGCGCCGCCCCGCCTTCCCGCGCAAGATCGCAGGCACAGCGCTGACCGGCGCCGGCCTCGCGCTTGGCGCCTGGGGCGGCGATACGCTGGCACCTATGCTCATGGGGCTGACCGGCGCGGTGCTTCATCACCTTGCGTTCGGCTCCGACCCTCTGCGTGACAAGGGGATGGAGGGGGTCGATACGTTCCAGCAGGACCGCGTCGGCCGCATCGTCGCGGAAGGGGAAGGCTACCTGCGCGAGATGTATGCCGCCGCCCAGCGGACCGGCGACCGGATGATCGTCGCGCGGATCGACCGCTTTTCGGTCACCGCCCGCGCGCTTTTCCGGACGGTCGAGGAAGACCCACGCGACCTGACGGCGGCGCGGCGCTACCTTGGCGTCTATCTGATGGGCGCGCGCGATGCGACGATCAAGTTCGCCGACCTCTGGATGCGCGCCCGCGACCCCGGGGCGCGCGCCGCCTACGAGGCGCTTCTCGATGATCTCGAACAGAACTTCTCGCGGCGCACCACCGCGCTACTGGCGGACAACCGCAGCGACCTCGATATCGAGATCGACGTGCTGCGCGACCGGCTGAAGCGCGAGGGCGTGCCCCTGCCCGCCGACCCGAGTGGAGAGTGACCCATGTCCAGCATCCGTGACGACGCCGCCAAGGCCCTTGCAGCGATCGAGGAGGTGACCGCCGTCGCCCTGCCCGAACCGGCCGCGGCCGTCGTGCCCCTAGCCAGCGCGTCCGCGCCGCAGGCCGAGGCGATCCGGCGCCGCATCGCCGAGCTCGACATGACCGATACCGGCTCCATCGTCCGCTTCGGCTCGGCGGCGCAGGCGGAGTTGCAGGAGATCAGCCAGTCGATGCTCGCCGACGTCCGCAACAAGGATGTCGGTCCGGCCGGCGACTCCTTGCGCGACATCGTCACCACGATCCGGGGCTTTTCGGTCTCGGAACTGGACGTCCGACGGAAACTCTCGTGGTGGGAAAAGCTGATGGGCCGCACCGCGCCCTTCACGAAGTTCCTTGCGCGGTTCGAGGAGGTGCAGGGCCAGATCGACAAGATCACGGGCGATCTTCTGGGGCATGAGCACAAGCTCCTCAAGGACATCAAGTCCCTCGACCTTCTCTATGAAAAGACACTGAAATTCTACGACGAGCTTGGCCTCTACATCGCCGCCGGCGAAGCCAAGCTGAACGACGTGGACGGCACCGAGATCCCCGCGCGAGAGGCGGCGGTCGCCTCCGCCGCCGACGCCGACAAGGTTCTGCGCGCGCAGGAGCTGCGCGACCTGCGTTCTGCCCGCGACGACCTTGAGCGACGGGTGCACGATCTGAAGCTGACACGGCAGGTGACGATGCAGTCCCTGCCCTCGATCCGCCTCGTGCAGGAGAACGACAAGAGCCTTGTCTCCAAGATCGGATCGACCCTCGTCAATACTGTACCGCTGTGGGAAACGCAGCTCGCGCAGGCGGTGACGATCCAGCGCTCGGCCGAGGCGGCCGGCGCGATCCGCGAGGCGAATGACCTGACGAACGAACTGCTCACCTCTAACGCGAAGAACCTTCGGCAAGCCAATGAAATCGTTCGATCCGAGATGGAACGGGGGGTCTTCGACATCGAGGCGGTGAAATCTGCAAATGCCGATCTCGTCGGCACGATCGAGGAGTCCTTGCGCATCGCCGACGAAGGCAGGCGCAAGCGCGCCGCGGCCGAGACGGACCTTGTGAAGCTCGAAGCCGATCTGCGGGCCGCGCTCAGTGCGGCAAAGGCCCCGCCCCGGGCGCCCGAAACCGGAGGCAAGGCCTGACACCATGTGGCTCAGCAGCCCCCTTTCCCGTCTGGCCGGCGCGGTCTTTCTTCCGCTTCTTTGCGCCTGCACGGCGCCCGGCAGCCTTGGCCCGGCCACACCGGGCGATCCCCAGCCTGCCCGCGACGTGGCCCCGCCCGAGCCCGCCGTCGCCCCGGAGACCGCCGGAACCACCGCCGCCCGCGCCTACTACGCGCGCGTCGAGACCAACTATCTTGCCCAGGACCTTCTGCGCGCCGACGGCGGCGGGCGCGACACGCCCTTCACCTCCCGTGATCTGGCCGAGAATTTCATTCACATCGCGTTCTACGACGAGTTTTCCGAGGCTGGCGGCAAGCTTGTGCCCGGCGCGGTGGAGAACCGTTTGCATCGCTGGAACGAACCCGTGCGCCTCAATGTCGAATTCGGCGCCTCGGTGCCGACCGCGCAACGTGCCGCGGACCGGGCCGCGATCGCGGGCTATGCGACGCGCCTTGCGACGCTGACCGGCCTGCCGGTGACTCTCTCTGCCCGGCGGCCCAACCACACGGTTCTCATCCTCAACAGCGACGAACGCGCCGCCGCCGCATCCCGCATCGCGGCGCTTGCCCCCGGCACCGACGCCGCCGCCCTCCGCTCGGTCACCGAGATGGCGCCCGAGACCTATTGCACCGTCTTTTCCTTCACGACCGGCCGCAAGACCGTCTACACCCGCGCCCTGACCGTGATCCGGGGCGAATTGCCGGAACGCCTGCGCCTGTCGTGCATTCACGAGGAACTGGCGCAAAGCCTCGGCCTCGTGAACGACTACCCGCGGGCGCGCCCCTCGATCTTCAACGACAACGAGGAATTCGCGCTGCTGACGCGGCAGGACGAGCTGATGCTGAAGATGCTTTATGATCCCCGACTGAAACCGGGCATGACCCTTGCCGAGGCGCGGCCGATCATCGAGGTGATGGCGGCCGAACTGCTGGACGGCGCAAGCTGAAAGACTGGAGGTACCCATGGGAATTCTCGATTTCCTCACCGGCGAAT
>JAGRDU010000054.1 GCA_020446905.1 Paracoccaceae bacterium
CTGACCTGGGAGACGCTGGAAGGGATCGCCAAGCACAACGGACCGGTGATCGGGCCGAACGCGCAGGGCTCGCATTCCGTCGCCGATCCGGCGGACCTGCCCTATGCGCTGAGGGAGTTCAACGACCAGTACGATCTGGAACTCGATACCTTCGCCTCGGCCGAAGCGCAGGTCGCGGCCTTTGCCGACGATGTCGCCTATAACCACCACGACCTGCATGACGGCCTTCGGGCGGGGCTTTTCACTGAGGCCGACCTGATGGAGTTGCCCGTGACCGGCCCGGCCTTCGAGGAGGTGGACAGGCTCTATCCCGGTCTCGACCCCTCGCGCCGGCGGCACGAGGCTTTGCGCCGGGTCTTCGGCGCGATGGTCGAGGATGTGATCGCTGTGGCGCGCAACCGGCTGGAGGCGGCGCATCCGCAGTCGGCCGCCGAAATCCGGGCGATGGACGGACCGATCATCCGGTTTTCGAAACCGCTCTACCAGAACCTCAAGGCGATCAAGTCGTTCCTTTTCACCCGCATGTACCGGGCGCCGACCGTGGTGAAGGAGCGCCAGCGCGTCACCGCGATGGTGAACGAGCTCTTCCCGCTGTTCCTCAACTCGCCCGAGCTCTTGCCCGACGAATGGCACGCGGATGTCGCCGATGCACGGACCGAGACCGAGCTTGCGCGGGTTGTGCTCGACTATGTCGCCGGCATGACCGACCGGTTCGCGATCCAGGAACACGACCGGCTGATGGGAGGCAGGGCCGATGACGGTCGCTGACGGCGCATTGAACCCCGTTTCCGCCATCGCGCTGGTCGGCGCGCTCGGTGTCGGGGCGCAGTGGCTGGCCTGGCGGTTCCAGCTTCCGGCGATCGTCCTGATGCTGGCGGCGGGGCTGATCGTCGGCCCGGCGCTGCATCTTTTCGATCCGGTACGCGATATCGGGCCGATCACCGGCCCGATGATCTCGCTCGCCGTTGCGGTGATCCTCTTCGAGGGCGGGCTGACGCTCGAACTCAGGAAACTCGGGGACGCGCGGGGCGGTGTCACCCGGTTGGTCGTCTTCGGCGCACCACTCTGCTGGATCCTCTCGACCCTCGTGCTGCGCTATGCGGCGGGGCTCAGCTGGGAGAGCGCGACCGTCTTTGGCGGCATCATGATCGTCACCGGCCCGACGGTGATCGCGCCGCTTCTGCGCCAGGCGCGACTCTCCCGCCGCCCGGCGCAGCTTCTGCAGTGGGAGGCGATCGTCAACGACCCGATCGGTGCGCTCGCGGCGGTGCTGGCGTTCGAGATCGTGCTGGTGCGCCACACGGCGGTGGACGCGGGATCGGCGGCGACGGATATCGTCCTCGGCATCGGGTTCGCCACGCTCGTTGGCCTCGCCGCCGGGTTCCTGATCGCGCGGGCGTTCTGGCGCGGCTGGGTGCCGGAGTACATGAAGGTGCCGGTGCTTTTCACGGTCCTCCTCGTGGCCTTCGCCGCCTCGGACGCGATGCTGCATGAAAGCGGGCTTCTGGCCGTCACGGTCATGGGCCTTGTCATCGCGAACGCCGACCTGCCGAGCTATGAGGAGCTGCGCCGGTTCAAGGAACACGCGACGATCCTCCTCGTCTCGGGCGTCTTCATCCTGCTCGCGGCCTCGATGGACTTCGCGGCGCTGGGCCAGCTGACCTGGCGGGCGGGGCTCTTTGTGGCGGCGGTGGTCCTGGTCGCGCGGCCTCTGACGGTACTTCTGTCGCTCGCAGGGTCCTCCATCCCCAGGAACGAACGCCTCCTGATCGCCACGACCGGCCCGCGCGGCGTCGTGCTGGTGGCCGTCGCCGGGCTTTTCGGCGAACGTCTCGCCGCGGCGGGGATCGGTGATGCCGCCCTGATCGGCCCCCTGGCCTTCGTGCTCGTGCTCGCGACCGTGGTCCTCCATGGCTTCACGCTGGCGCCGGTCGCGCGTGCGCTGGGGCTTGCCGGGGCCGAGGTGCCGGGGGTGCTGATCGTCGGCGGGTCGCGCTTTGCAACCGGTCTGGGCGAGGTCCTGAAGAAGGCCGAGGTGCCGGTGCTGATCTCGGACCCCAACCACGCGCGGCTGATCCGGGCGCGGTCGGCCGGGTTGCCCACGTTCTACGGCGACATCCTGTCCGAGGCTGCCGAGCATCAGGTCGAGCTTCTGAGCTATCGCACCGTGATCGCGGCGACCGACAACGATGCCTACAACACGCTGGTCGCGACCGATCTCGGGCCCGAGTTCGGCCGCGACAGCACCTATCAGATCGCGCGAGAGAAGGCGGACAAGCAGCGCCACGCGCTGCCGACGCAACTGGGCGGGCGGCGCTTCGGCGGGGGACGGTCCTTTGCCGCGTTCGATGCGATGCTGACCGAGGGCTGGAGGTTCCGGATGACGCAGTTGACCTCGGAGTACAGCCATGCGGACTGGCGCGCGAAATGGCCCGAGGCCGTGCTTCTGGCCGAACTGCGGCGCAAGGGCAGCCTGAAGCTTCTGCGCGGGGACGAGGAAAAGGCCCCGGCGGAGGGCAGCCGGATCGTCTTTCTGATCCCGCCCGGGGCCGATGCGCAGCCCGGTTCCAGCGTGCCCATGCCCCCCGAGGATTGACGCCGCGCGCCGCCTCTGGCATCCCCCGGCGGATATTCAGGGGACCAAGATGAACCTTTTTGCGGATATCCGGTCGCTGGTTGTCGCCAGCCTGGAGGACATGGTGGCATCGGGCGCACTGCCGGCCGGGCTCGACATGACCAATGTCGCGGTCGAGCCGCCGCGCGACGCCGCGCATGGCGACATGGCCACCAATGCCGCGATGGTGCTGGCCAAGCCCGCCGGCATGGCACCCCGCGCGATCGCTGAGGCTCTTGCGGCACGGCTTGCCGGTGATCCCCGCATCGTCTCGGCCGAGGTCGCGGGACCGGGCTTTCTGAACCTGCGCCTGACGGCGGAAAGCTGGCGCGGCGTCGTCAAGGCGGCGCTCGGGGCGGGGCGGGACTTCGGCCGCTCGGCCATGGGCAGGGGCACCAAGGTCAACGTCGAGTTCGTCTCGGCCAACCCGACAGGGCCGATGCATGTCGGCCATACGCGGGGCGCCGTCTTCGGCGATGCTCTGGCCGCCCTTCTGGATTTCGCGGGGCATGAAGTCACGCGCGAATACTACATCAACGACGGCGGCGCGCAGGTCGATGTGCTGGCGCGCTCGGCCTATGAGCGTTACCGCGAGGCCAACGGCCTTTCCCCGGAGATCGCCGAGGGGCTCTATCCCGGCGACTACCTGATCCCCGTCGGCGAGGCGCTGAAGGCGAAGTACGGGGTCAGCCTACTTGACCGGCCCGAGGCCGACTGGCTGACCGAAGTGCGGGAATTTGCGACCGAGAAGATGATGGAGATGATCCGCGAGGACCTCGCGCTGCTCGGCGTGAAGATGGACGTCTTCACCTCGGAGAAGGCGATCACCGCCTCGGGCAAGATCGAGGAGGCAATCGAGACGCTGCGCGGCATGGGCCTCATCTACGACGGCACGCTGGAGCCGCCGAAGGGTAAGCTGCCCGAGGACTGGGAGGAGCGGGAGCAGACGCTGTTCAAATCAACGGCGTTCGGGGATGACGTCGACCGGCCGGTAAAGAAGTCGGACGGGTCCTGGACCTATTTCGCCCCCGACATCGCCTATCACTGGGACAAGGTTTCGCGCGGCTACGACCTTCTGATCGACGTTCTCGGCGCCGACCACGGTGGCTATGTGAAGCGGCTGAAGGCGGTCGTCGCGGCGCTGTCGAACAGGCGCGTTGACCTAGAGGTGAAGCTGATCCAGCTCGTCAAGCTCTTCAAGAACGGCGAGCCCTTCAAGATGTCGAAGCGGGCGGGGACGTTCGTCACCCTGCGCGACGTGGTCGAACAGGCGGGCGCGGACGTGACCCGGTTCGTGATGCTGACGCGCAAGAACGACGCCGCGCTCGATTTCGACTTCGACAAGGTGCTGGAGCAGTCCAAGGACAATCCGGTCTTCTATGTTCAATACGCCCATGCCCGGGTGTGCTCGGTGCTGCGCAAGGCTGCCGAGGCGGGCATCGCGGCGGATGACGCGACGCTTGCCGCCGCCGATCACGGCAAACTGGCGCATGAGGCCGAGATCGCGCTGGCGAAGAAGATCGCCGAATGGCCGCGCCTCGTGGAGATCGCCGCGCGCGGGCAGGAGCCGCACCGGATCGCGTTCTACCTCTATGAGCTCGCCTCGGACCTTCACGGCCTCTGGAACCGCGGCAATGAGGATGCCTCCTTGCGCTTCATTCAGGACGATCCCTCCACCGCGCAGGCGAAAATCGCCCTAGCGCGGGCGGCGGGCGTTGTGATTTCCGCAGGTCTTGGTATTCTTGGCGTCACTCCCGCGGAAGAGATGCGCTGACAAACGCGCGCCGCCGCGGGCCCACACAGGCAAGCGGGGCGCGGTCAGCCGTGTCCCGGATCGGGGCAGAGCATGGCGGATGCGGATTTCGACGACTTTCAGGCCTATGGCTATGAGGACGCGCGCGCGGATGCGCCGGGAGGCCGGTTTCAGGGCTGGGTGAACGGCGCAGGGGCGCTGACCTCGCTCGCACTGGTCGCAGGCCTCGGCGTCTGGGGCTACAACCTCGCGGTGCGGGACGTGCGCGGCGTGCCGGTGATCCGCGCGCTCGAAGGGCCGGCGCGGGTCGCGCCCGAGAACCCGGGCGGAGAGCTTGCGGTGCATCAGGGCCTTGCCGTGAACCAGATCACCGCCGACGGCACGGCCGCCGCCGCCGCCGACCGGCTGACGCTGGCCCCGAAGCCTGCGGCACTTGGTGAAGAAGATGCGGCGATGGGCCGGATCGCGCCGGGGCTGGAGAGTGCCGCCGTGCCGGTGGCGCCCGACTTTGCCGGAACCGTGACGCCGCCGGTGCCACCGATGGCCGAACGCGATGCGACACTCGCCAGCCTTGGCCGGGAAGAGCCGCTGCCGGACGGGCCGACCGAACCGGTGCTCGGCGATGCGCTGACCGGGTCGGCTGCCGAGGTCGGCACGGTGCCCGCCGAGGTGCCCGGCGTCGCGCAGTCGCTGCGCCCGCCGCTTCGCCCCGCCGCGGGAGGCACCCCTGTGCAGGCCGCTGCGGCAGAGCCGGCGGGATCAGCGGATTACGATGCGATGGCCGAGGCCGCCGCGGCCGCCGTGGCCGAGGCGCTGGCGCCGCAAGAGCTGGAAATCCCGCAGTCCTCGCTGGTGGCGGGCACGCGGCTTGTCCAGATCGGGGCCTATCCGTCGGACGCGGATGCGCGCCTGCAGTGGGACAAGACCGCACAGCGGTTCGGCGCGCTGATGGATGGCAAGCGCCGGGTGATCGAGGAAGCGTCGAGCGGCGGCAGCACCTTCTACCGCTTGCGGATCGAGGGCTTCACCGATGCCGACGATGCCGATCGCTTCTGCGCGGCGCTGCGCGCCGACGGCGCGGAATGTGTGGCCGCCGTGGTCCGGTGATGGGGACGGGGGTATCGGCCAGCGTCCTTGGCTGCGCCGGCCCGTCGCTGTCGCCCGACGAAGCGGCCTTTTTCCATGATGCCCGGCCCTGGGGGTTCATTCTCTTCGCCCGCAATGTCGAGACGCCGGACCAGCTGCGCCGCCTGACCGATGATCTGCGCGCGAGCGTCGGCCGCGATGCGCCGGTGCTGGTCGATCAGGAGGGCGGGCGCGTCCAGCGCCTCCGCGCACCCCACTGGCGCGAATGGGCGCCGCCGCTGGACGAGGGGCAGGGGCTTGCGCCCTCTGACCGGGCGCGCGCGATCTGGCTGCGGTATCGCCTGATCGCCGAAGAATTGCGCGCTGTCGGGATCGACGCGAATTGCGCGCCGACGCTCGATCTGGCGTGGCCCTCCACGCATCCGTTCCTTCAGAACCGCTGTTTCGGCGGCGATCCGGCCGCAGTCGCCGAGGCGGGGCGCGCGGCGGCAGAAGGGCTTCTGGCCGGCGGTGTCCTGCCGGTGATGAAGCACCTGCCGGGCCATGGCCGCGCGGCGGTGGACAGCCACCATGACCTGCCGCGCCTCGCCGCGCCGCTGGACGAACTGGACGGCACCGATTTCGCGCCGTTCCGCGCGCTCGCCGATCTGCCGATGGCGATGACGGCGCATATCGTCGTCGAGGCGGTCGATGCCGGGCGTCCCGCGACGCAGTCTCCGGCGGCGGTCGCCCTCATCCGGGACCGTATCGGCTTTTCGGGACTGCTGCTGTCCGACGATCTTTCGATGCAGGCGCTGGCCGGGACGCTTGGCGAACGTGCCGGCGCGGCGATCGCGGCGGGCTGCGATATCGCGCTTCACTGCAACGGCAAGCGGCCCGAGATGGAGGCGGTCGTCGCGGCGGCCGGGACTCTCGGCACCGCCGCCGCGCGGCGCGCGGAGGCGGCCCTTGCCCGCCGTATCCGGCCGGACGCCATTGACACCGCCGCGCTCGATGCCGAATTTGGGGCGTTGCTGCGGGGCCCGGCACGTGTCTGAGCGCGAGGACTTTCAGGAAGACGTGACATCGGTCAGCGATCGCCTCGCGGCCGAGGCCCTTATCGTCGATGTCGACGGGTTCGAGGGGCCGCTCGACCTTCTCCTGATGCTATCGCGCACCCAGAAGGTGGACCTGCGCAAGATCTCGGTCCTGCAGCTGGCCGAGCAGTACCTGGGATTCGTACGCGAAGCCAAGGCCTTGCGGATCGAACTTGCGGCCGACTATCTGGTCATGGCCGCCTGGCTCGCCTTTCTGAAATCGCGTCTTCTCCTGCCCCCGGACCCGAGCGACGAGGGACCGTCGGGCGAGGAACTGGCAGCACATCTGGCCTACCAGCTCGAACGCCTGCAGGCGATGCGCGAGGCGGCCGCACAGCTCATGGCGCGCGACCAGATGGGGCGTGACTTCTTCGTGCGGGGGGTGCCCGAGGATGTGACGCGGGTGCGCAGCATCCGCTATACCGCGACGCTTCTCGACCTCATGCAGGCCTATGCCCGCATCCGCACCAAGGAAGAATTCCGCCCCTATGCGATGGACCGCGAGCATGTCTTCACCATGGAGCAGGCGCTGGACCGGATGCGGGGCCTCATCGGCTTCGCCGGCGAGTGGACGGACCTGTCGTCCTATCTGCCGGACGGCTGGACCGCCGAGCCGGGGCGCCGCCGCTCGGCCACGGCGGCGACCTTCGCGGCGAGCCTTGAGCTTGCCAAGCAGGGCCAGATCGAGTTGAGACAGTCCGAGACCTTCGCCCCCATCGCCATCAGACGGAAGACCCCGTGAGCGACGTGCCCGAGACCGAGAAGAGCCTTTTCGCCGCCCCGCCGCAGGCCGAGCAGGAGCGGATGGTCGAGGCGATTCTCTTCGCTTCGACCGATCCCGTTACGGTGGCCGAATTGTCGGCGCGGATGCCGCATGGGTCGGACCCGGCCGAGGCGCTGGTGCTCTTGCGCCGCCGCTACGAGGGGCGCGGGGTGCGTGTCGTGAAGGTGGACGATGCCTGGGCGATCCGCACCGCGCCCGACCTCGGGTTCCTGATGCAGAAGGAGACCGTCGAGACGCGGAAGCTCTCCCGCGCGGCGATCGAGACGCTGGCGATCATCGCCTATCACCAGCCTGCAACGCGCGCCGAGATCGAGGAAATCCGGGGTGTCGCGGTCAGCCGGGGCACGGTGGATCAGCTTCTTGAACTGGAATGGATCCGCTTCGGCCGCCGCCGCATGACGCCGGGCCGGCCGGTGACCTATGTCGTGACACAGTCGTTCCTTGACCACTTCGGCCTTGAATCGGCACGCGACCTGCCGGGGCTGAAGGAACTGCGTGCGGCGGGCCTTCTGGACAACCGCCCGTTGCCGGGGGCATCGCCGGTTCTCGACGACGAGGGCGAGGAGCAGATCGGCCAGAGCGAGATGTTCGAGGACTGAGGCGCGGCGATGAACCTGAACCAGATCGGCAACATGATCCTGAAGATGACGATGCGCGCGCTCATCGGTATCGGCGTCGCTCGGGGCGTGCGGTATCTGGAGCGGCGCCTTGCATCGGGTCAGTCGCCTGAGACGCCGGAACGCACGGCGCTGAAATCCGATGCGCGCGCCGCCGCAAAGCGGGCGCGTCAGGCTGCGAAGATTACCCGTCGGCTGGGGCGCTAATCCTTTTTCTTGCGAAGCAGCCGGTCCTTCACTGAAAGATCGCACCGCGCATAGTCTCAAGGTCCCTTACGGTGGCGGTGGTATTCCGGACTTTGTTGCTCGGGGCCCCGGGCCTAGACTGGGACTCGCACTAATTCCGCAAGCTTTTTCACTCCGCCTTTCTCACCGGTATTTTCCGCGCATTGGCGCCGTCCGTGGTATTTCCATGCCGCTCCGTACATTTCGCGACCGCGTATTTCAGACCCTTTGCTATGAGGGCGGCGCACTTCTTGTCGTGGCGCCGGGGTTTGCGTTGGTGACCGGCAAGGGGCAGGGCGATTCCTTCCTCCTGCTGGCATCGCTCTCGGCAGCGGTGATGGTCTGGTCGCCTCTTCACAATACGGTCTTTGACCTTATCGACCTTCGCATGACGGGGCGCGTCGCGAGCGATCGGCCGCAAGGACTGCGCGTGGTTCATGCCCTGTCTTACGAGGCGAGCAGCATGGTGGTGACGCTGCCGGTCCTGATTTGGCTCGGCGGATTCGGGCTTTGGGAAGCCGTTGCCGCCGATCTGGGCCTGACCGGCGTCTATGCCCTATATGCCTATCTCTTCTTTCTCGCCTACGACCGGCTGCGGCCGGTCAGGCCGGGTCCCTGAAGTGCTTGGAGAGCTTCAGCCCCTGGCCCTGATAGTTGGAGGCAATGCCGGATCCGTAGAGCCGGGCGGGGCGCTCGGCCATGCGTTCGTAGACGAGCCGGCCGACCACCTGACCGTGTTCGAGGACGAAGGGGCTTTCGTGGCATCTGACCTCAAGAACACCCCGCGAACCTGCGCCGCCGGCCTCGGCCCAGCCAAATCCGGGATCGAAGAACCCGGCATAGTGCACCCGGAACTCGCCCACCATGGCAAGGAATGGGGCCATCTCGGCGGCGTAGTCCGGCGGGATCGTCACCGCCTCGCGGGAGACGAGGATGTAGAAGGCGCCGGGGTCAAGGATGATGCGGGCCTCATGGCTGCGCACTTCCTCCCAGAACTCGGCAGGATCATAGGCGCCGATCCGGTCGAGGTCGATGACGCCGGTATGCGGCTTGGCGCGGTAGCCGACGAGGTTGCCGGCCTCCGGCTGCAGATCGACCGAGAACCCGAGGCCCTCGGAGATGAGGGCCTTGCCGGTCACGAGCGGCGTGCGGCGGTGCAGGCCGGACAGTGCCACGTCGTCGAGAGTGGCCTGACCGCGGCGGAAGCGGATCTGGTTGAGGCGCATGCCCGGCCGGACGAGCACGGAGAAGGAGCGCGGACAAATCTCGGCGTAGAGCGGGCCGTCGTATCCTTCGGGGATGCGGTCGAACTCCTCGCCGCCGTCGGTGATCGTCCGGGTCAGGAGGTCTAGTCGTCCGGTCGAGCTTTTCGCATTGGCGACGGCGGTGACGCCCATCGGCAGGGCGAGGCGTTCCATCAGGGGCACGACATAGACGCAGCCCTTTTCGAGGACCGCGCCGGCGGCGAGGTCGATCCGGTGCATCTCGAATTCCGCGATCCGGTCCGCCACGCTGCGGCCTGCGCCGGCAAGGAAGGACGCACGCACCCGATAGGCCACGGTGCCGAGCCTGAGGTCGAGGCTCGCGGGCTGAACCTGCGCATCGGTGACGGCGGGATCGGCGGCGATGGCGCCGCTTTCGATCATCGCGCGGATGGCGCTGTCGGGCAGAACGCCGGTGCCGGTCATCGCGTCCCCTCGGTTATGCGAACGCCCACCCCCGGGCGAGGGTGGGCGTTTCGGTGATGGTCGGGCCGGCGAGATTCGAACTCGCGACCTTCCGCCCCCCAGACGGACGCGCTAACCAGGCTGCGCCACGGCCCGACGCAGCGGGGTATAGGCCGAAGCGCGGGGCGGGGGCAAGCGTCAAAACGCATCGTCCGAACCGCCCCGGGACCACTAGTCCAGAGGCTTGGCGTTTTCCTTCGCCATGCGTTCGCGCAGATCGGTCAGGCGCCCGTAGACGTCGCGCAGCTCTGTGCGCTTGTCGCGCGCACGAAGCGCATCCATCGCCCGCAGAAGGGCCGCTGCCGGGGTCTTCTGCACGGTGTCGGCCACGTAGTCTGGCGGCGTCGCGGGCTGCGGCGCCCGCCCCTCGAAGCTGTGGACCTCGGCCGAGGGACGCTCGGCCGGAAGAAGCGGCGCGTCGAGCTCCATCGGCGCCTCGGGCGCGCTCGCGTCCGTGTCCTCGGGATCGTGGACAAGGTCGTCACCGGGGGCTGCGACATCGGGCGAAGGGGTGGCTGGCCACGGGTGCGCGGCCTCGCTCAGCCAGTCGGCCTGGACGGGGGAGGCGGGCGCGCTTGTGACACTGCGCAGCGCGGTCTCCATCGTCGCCTTGCGCCGGACGGGCGGCGCGGCGGGCGCGGGCGTCTCCTCCTGGCCAAGCTGCGAGATATCGTAGATCGACAGGCCCGCGACATGGCGCACGCCCTGTTCGCGCAGGATCTTCTGCACGCCGCGGATGGTCATGCCATCCTCGTGCAGCAGCTTCTTGATGCCGCCGAGCAAGGCAAGATCCGCCGGGCGGTAATAGCGGCGCCCGCCGGCACGCTTTACCGGCCGGACCTGCGAGAAACGGCTTTCCCAGAAGCGCAGCACATGGGCCGGCGTGTCCAGAAGGTCGGCGACTTCGCTGATGGTGCGAAACGCCTCGGCGGATTTCGTCATTCGGTTCGGCCTCAGTCCCTGTTGCCCGCCGCGACGCGGTCCTTCATCAGATGCGAGGGACGGAAGCTGAGGACGCGGCGCGGGTGGATCGGGACTTCGTCCCCGGTCTTCGGGTTCCGCCCCATGCGGGCCGACTTGTCGCGCACCGAGAACGTGCCGAACGACGAGATCTTGACGGTCTCGCCGGCCACCAGGGCATCGGACATGTGCTTCAGAACGCCCTCGACCAGCTGGGCGGATTCATTGCGGGAAAGGCCGACTTCGCGGAACACGGCCTCGCTCAGATCCATGCGTGTCAACGTCTTTTCGCTCATCGCGTCCCCCGGGTGAAAACAGGGTGAGGATGAGAGCTTAAGATTTCCGAGTCAATATCAATGGCTTGGAAAGGGGCATTCAAGCGCTCAATCAGGGCGGAAATCGGCGGATTTCACCACCTCAGGACGACAGAACCCCAGCTGAGGCCGCCGCCGATCGCCTCGGTCACGAGCAGATCGCCTTCCTTTATCTGTCCGCGCGCCTTGCCGACAGAAAGCGCGAGCGGGATCGAGGCGGCCGAGGTATTGCCGTGGTCCTGGACGGTCACGACGACCCGCTCCATCGGCACCTGCATGCGCTGCGCGGTGGCGGTAATGATCCGAAGGTTCGCCTGATGCGGGACGATCCAGTCCACATCGGCGCCGGAGAGCCCCGCCTTGTCGAGCGCGGCATGGGCGGTGGCGGCCAGTTTCTCGACCGCGTGGCGGAAGACCTGGTTGCCCTGCATCCTGAGGTGCCCCGTCGTCTGCGTTGTCGAGACGCCGCCGTCGACGTAAAGCAGCTCGCGGTGGCGCCCGTCGCTGTTGAGGTCGGTGGCGAGAATGCCGCGATCGGCGGATGTTCCGCCGCCTTCTGCAGCTTCAAGCACCAGCGCGCCTGCGCCGTCGCCGAAAAGGACGCAAGTCCCCCGGTCGGTGAAGTCTAGAATGCGGCTGAAGGTCTCCGCTCCGATCACGAGGACGCGTTTCGCCTGACCCGAGAGGATCATCGCATTGGCATTGGCGAGCGCGAAGACAAAGCCGGCGCAGACCGCCTGCACGTCGAAGGCAAAGCCGCCCCGCATGCCGATCTTGTCCTGCACCATCGTCGCCGCGGAGGGGAAAGTATAGTCGGCGGTCGATGTGGCGACGATCAGCGCGTCAATCTCCGCGGCGGCGATCCCTGCATCCTTGAGTGCGGCCAGGGCCGCTTTAGCGCCGAGATCCGAGGTCGTCTCTCCCTCGGCGGCAAAGTGCCGCCGCTCGATCCCGGTGCGCGACCGGATCCATTCGTCCGTGGTGTCGAGCCGGTCCTCGAACTCGGCATTCGGGACCACACGCTCGGGCAGGTAATGCCCGACGCCCCGAACCACGGCACGGATTGTCATGAAGAAGTCCTGTCTTCTGCCTCATCGTTAGGCACATCCTGCCCCGCCTGCGCGGCAGAGGCAACCCGTGCCGCAAGGCGTTCCTGAAAGCCGGATTCGGCCAGGCGAAAGGCAAGCTGGATCGCGGCGGCGACTCCGGTCGCGTCGGCCGAGCCGTGGGACTTCACGATGGTGCCGTTCAACCCGAGGAACACCCCGCCGTTGACGCGGCGCGGGTCGATGCGCCTTTGCAGCCGCCTCAAGGACCCGAGCGCGAGGAGGGCGGCGAATTTCGACAGGAAGTTGGCGTTGAAGGCCTCGCGCAGGAAGTCGCCGACCAGCTTTGCCGTGCCTTCGCCGGTCTTCAGGGCGATGTTCCCGGTGAAGCCGTCGGTCACGATCACGTCGACCCGGTCGGAGGGCAGATCGCCGCCTTCGACAAAACCGACGTAGTCGAAATTGCCGGCTTCCGTCGCCTCGGCGATCAGGTCCTGCGCCGCCTTCAGCTCGGCGCGGCCCTTGTGGTCCTCGGTGCCGACGTTCAGCAGGCCGATGCGGGGTCGCGCAAGGCCAAGGCCATTTCGGGCATAGGAAGCGCCCATCAGCGCGTATTGCAGCAAGTCGGGCGAGTCGGCCTTGATGTCGGCGCCGACGTCCAGCATCACGTTGAACCCGTGGGGATTGCGCGAGGGCCAAAGGCAGGCGATGGCGGGGCGGCTGACACCCGGCAGCTTCCTGAGGCGGATCATCGACAGCGCCATGAGCGCGCCGGTGTTGCCGCAGCTGACCGCGACGGTCGCCTCCCGCTCCTTCACGCTTTCGATGGCGGACCACATCGAGGTGCCCGCGCCGTGGCGCATCACCTGGCTTGGCTTGTCGTCCATGGTGACGACGCCGGCGGCGTGGCGGATCCGGCAGCGGCCCGACAATTCGGAGCGTTTCGAGACGAGGCGCTGAAGCTCTTCCTCGGGGCCGTGCAGGATGAACTCGATCCGGGGATTCTTCGCCGCAGACTCGGCGAGGCCGCCGACGACCGCCGCCGGTCCGCGATCCCCGCCCATCGCGTCGACGGAAATGACAATACGGCCCGAAGTCCCGTATCCGGGGGCCTCGGGCGCGCTGTCGTTGGCTGACGGCATGGAGCCGGCCGGAGGGACGCGGGCTTACGCCGCGTCTTCGTCCA
>JAGRDU010000216.1 GCA_020446905.1 Paracoccaceae bacterium
GCCTTCGCCTCGGACGGGATCGTCTCGGGCGAGGGGCGCTTCCACTTTGAGATGTCGAGCTTGGCGCCCTTGGTCTTCGCGTCCCCGTAGTAGTTGCCCCATTCCCAGCCCGCGATGGCCAGCCGCACCGGGTTGCGCTTGGCCGACACGCCCATGTCCTCGCCCGCGCCGCGCCAGGCGATCGCGCGCACATAGGCGTTGGTCCAGCCGTTGGCCTTCAGCATCGCCTCTTTCGCCGCGTCGATCTCGTCGGCGGAATAGGGGACCTCCATGCCCAGAAGGTTCGCCGACTTCCTCAGGCGCAGCGAATGCTCGTGCCCCTTGAAGATCTTGCCCTCATAGCACCGCTCGCCCTCGAAGACCGACGAGGCATAGTGCAGCGCATGCGTCAGGATATGCACCTTCGCATCGCGCCACTCGACCAGTCGCCCGTCCATCCAGATCTTTCCGTCACGATCGTCATAGGCGCCTGCCATCTTGCACTCCCGGCTGCAATTTTGCGAATGTTGCGCAATGAAGGTCCGCTTCGGACATAATATTGCGCGAAATCCGCATTTCGCTATCAGTTGAGTCTTGGAAAGTCAACAAGGCTGACTTAAAACCGGGCCAGACGGCGGCGAAGGACCGGAACCATGGACACCGGAAGCACCGGGGCGCAGGGTGGCGAGACCCTGCTGTTCCTCACCGACGAACAGCTTCGCAAGGGCATCGAGGCGATGTTCTTCGCCTATCGTGCCTTTACCTCCGATCCCGACCGCATTCTTGAAAACTATGAATATGGCCGTGCCCATCACCGCGCGATCCATTTCATCAACCGCCAGCCGGGCCTCACCGTCACGGCGCTTCTCGCCACGCTGGGCGTCACCAAACAGTCCCTGAACCGTGTGCTCCGCGCCCTTGTCGACGACGGCCTCGTCGAGGCGCGCGTCGGTCGGCGCGACAAGCGCGAACGCAACCTCTACCTGACCGAGAAGGGCGAGGCGCTGGAGCGCGAGCTGTCCGACGCCCAACGCACCCGGATGCGTGCCGCCTACCGCGCGGCCGGGCCTGCCGCCGTCACCGGTTTCCGCCAGGTGCTCGAGGCGATGATGGACCCCGACATCCGGCGTCAGTATCAGGCGATGCGCGACGGTGCCGCATGACCCCCCAACCCGAGATCCACCTGCTGATTGTCGATGACGACGAGCGCATTCGCGGTCTTCTTCAGAAGTTTCTCGTGCGTCAGGGCTTCTGGGTCACCACCGCCCGCGACGGCAGTCACGCGCGCCGCCTTCTGGACGGGCTTGAGTTCGATCTGATCGTGATGGACGTGATGATGCCTGGTATCGATGGCATCAGCCTGACGCGCGAACTCAGGGCGCAGATCGCGACGCCGGTGCTTCTACTTACCGCCAAGGGCGAAACCTCGGACCGGATCGCGGGGCTCGAGGCGGGTGCCGACGATTATCTTTCCAAACCGTTCGAGCCGAAGGAACTCCTCCTCAGGATCAACGCGATCCTGCGCCGGGCGCCTGCCAAGGCCGAACCCAGGACGCCGCGGATGCTTCAGCTTGGTCCTGTACGCTACGACGTGGACAGGGGCGAGATGTGGCAGGGCGAGACGCTGGTGCGGCTGACCGCGACCGAGGCCGCCCTGATGCGCATCTTCGCCGCCCGCCCCGGCGAGGCCGTCAGCCGCGCGGCGCTCGTCGAGGACCTCAACCGCGGCAGCGGTCGCGGCGAGACGGGCCAGGCGCAGGAACGTGCCGTCGACGTCCAGATCACCCGACTTCGCCGCAAGTTCGAGACCGATCCCAAGCAGCCCCGCTATCTCCAGACCGTGCGCGGCGCGGGCTATATGCTGGCCCCCGACTAAGGCCCTTGCCAGCGCCGCCAATCCATCTAAGGTCCCGAAATGACCACGCTTTTCCTTACCGCAGCCGCCGCGCTGCAGCACGTGACGCCGCCCGGCCATCCTGAACGGGTGGACCGCCTCCATGCGATCTACGAGGCGCTGCGCGCCCCGGCCTTCAAGCCGCTCCTGCGCCGGATCGCCCCCCTTGCCGAACCGGGCGAGGCGCTGCGCTGTCATTCCGAGGAATACCTCCAGTCCGTCCGCAGTGCCCAGCCGGTCAGTGGCTGGGTCCAGCTCGATGACGATACCTTCGTCACCTCCGGGTCCTGGGACGCCGCGATGCGTGCCATCGGGGGCGCCGAGGCGGCCGTCGACGCCGTCCTGTCCGGAGAGGTTAGAAACGCTTTCGTCGCGATGCGCCCGCCCGGCCATCACGCCGAAAAGGACCGCTCGATGGGCTTTTGCCTCTTCGGAAACGTCTCTATCGCAGCCAAATACGCGCTTGACCATCATCGGCTGAACCGTGTCGCGGTGCTCGACTTCGACGTCCACCACGGCAACGGAACGCAGGACCTTCTCTGGGATGAGCCGCGCGCGATCTTCGTTTCCTCGCACCAGTACCCGCTCTGGCCGGGCACCGGCACGGCGGACGAGACGGGCGCACACGGACAGGTCCTCAACCTTCCGCTTCCCCCCGGCACCGGCACCCGCCAGATGCGCGAGGCCTGGATCCCTGCACTTGCGCGTGTGGCAGCGTTCAAGCCCGACCTCATCCTTGTCTCCGCCGGGTTCGACGCGCATCGCGACGATCCCCTCGCCGGCCTCGACTGGACCGAGGCCGACTACGCCTGGATCACCGGGGCGATCTGCGATGTCGCCGAGGACTGCTGCGCGGGCCGGGTGGTCTCCCTCCTCGAAGGTGGCTATGATCTCGATGCGCTCGCGGCCTCGGTCGCGACGCATGTGAGCGTTCTGATGGAGCGGGGCCAATGAGCGATCTGTCCGGCATGTCCTTTGAAGAGGCAATGAAGGCGCTCGAGGCCGTCGTCCGCGACCTCGAATCGGGAAATGTCGAGCTTGAGAAGTCCATCGCGCTTTACGAAAAGGGCGCGCGGCTCAAGGCGCATTGCGAGAAGAAGCTGAAAGAGGCCGAGGAAAAGGTCGCCAAGATCACCCTCGGCCCCGACGGCGCCCCCAGCGGGACGGTTCCCGTCGAAGGTCTCTAGGTGTTCCACGAGCGCCTCAGACGGGTGCAGGCCAAGGTACAGGAGGCGCTCGATGACGCGCTCGCCTTTCACCCCGATGTGCCGGTCGTCCACGCGATGCGCTACGCGCTTCAGGGCGGAAAGCGCCTGCGCGCCTTCCTCGTGATCGAAAGCGCCCGCCTGCACCGCGTCTATGAGCCCGAGGCGATGCCCGCCGCCGCCGCCGTCGAGGCGCTGCACGCCTATTCGCTGGTCCACGACGACCTGCCATCGATGGACAACGACGAGCTTCGGCGCGGCCAGCCGACCGTCCACCGCAAATGGGACGAGGCAACCGCCGTGCTTGCCGGCGACGCCCTCCAGACCCTCGCCTTCGAGCTCTGCTGCGACCCTGCGCTCGGCCCGCGCCGGATCGAACTTGTCACGGCGCTTGCCAAGGCCTCCGGCGCCGAGGGGATGGTGCTTGGCCAGGCCCTCGACATCGCCGCAGAGACCGCGCCCGCCCCCCTGACGCTGGACGAAATCACCCGCCTTCAGGCTGGCAAGACCGGCGCGCTCATCACCTTTGCCGCCACGTCGGGGGCGCTCCTCGCAGGGGCCGACACGGGCCCCCTGACCCGCTATTCCCGCGCCCTCGGCCTTGCCTTCCAGATCGCCGACGACATTCTCGATGTCGAGGGGGACCCCGCCAAGACCGGCAAGAAGCTGGGCAAGGATGCCGCCGCCGGCAAGGCCACCTTCGTCTCGCTGCTCGGCCTCGCCGCCGCGAAGGTCCGCGCCCGGGCGCTCGTGGAAGAGGCGGAGGCGGCGCTGGCCTCCTATGGCGATGCCGCCGAAACGCTGCGCGACGCGGCACGTTTCGTTGTCGCCCGAGACGCATAAGGAGAGCGGAATGAGTGTCTATGCAGGCATGAACGATGGCACGGCCCGCCTGAACATCCTCTGCGACCTGCGCAGCGACACCGTGACCCGGCCGGATGCGGCGATGCGTCAGGCGATGGCCGCGGCCGAAGTGGGCGACGACGTCTATGGCGACGACCCCGAGGTGAACCGGCTCGAGGCGGAGCTTGCCGAGATGCTGGGGAAAGAGGCCGGCCTCTTCCTGCCCTCGGGCACGCAAAGCAACCTCGTCGCGGTGATGTCGCATTGCGGACGCGGCGAAGAGGTGATCCTCGGCCGCCCCTATCACGTCTTCCGCTATGAAGCTGCCGGCGCCTCGGTCCTCGGCTCCGTCGCGCTCAGCCCCCTCGATCTAACGCCCTCCGGCGGCCTCTCGCCCGAGGCGATCAGGAACGCCGTCCAGCCCGACGACCCGCACCACCCGGTCAGCCGCCTTCTCAGCCTCGAAAACACCACCGGCGGCATGGCCGTTCCCCTGCCCGAAACCCGCGCGGCGGCTGACGCGGCGCGCGCGGCGGGCCTTGCCGTCCATCTTGATGGCGCGCGCTTCTTCAACGCGGTCACCGCCCTTGGCTGCGCGCCCGGGGATCTGGCCGGGATCGCCGATACCGTCTCGGTCTGCCTCTCCAAGGGCCTCGGCGCGCCCGTGGGCTCGGTCCTTGTCGGCCCGAAAGACCTCATCGCCCGCGCCCGCCGGCACCGCAAGATGCTGGGCGGCGGGATGCGGCAGGCGGGCGTCCTCGCCGCCGCCGGGCGCCACGCGCTCGCCCACAACATCGCCGGCCTCGCCGCCGACCATACCCGGGCCAGGACGCTTGCCGCCGCGCTGACCGCCCTTGGCGCAGGCCGGGTGCGGCAGGCCACGAACATGGTCTTCTTCGCCCCCGATGCCGGCGATGCGGCGGCGCTGAAACCCGCGCTCGCCCGCCGCGGCGTCCTCATCGGCGGCCCCGCGCCGGAACTGCGCTTCGTCCTGCACCGCGACATCGGCGACGACGCGCTCGACCTCGCCATCGCGGCCTTCCGGGACCACTACGGCGGCTGAGGTGCAACGGGCAATTGTTCCGCGCCCCGTTTCCCGCTAGACCGGGCCAAACCAAGCAAAGCGCAGCCCGTGACCGACCGACCCCTGACCCCGACGCTCGACCGCGTGAAGATCCCCGCCGATCTCAAGGCGCTCTCGGATCGTGAGCTGAAGGTCCTCGCGGACGAGCTTCGCACGGAGACGATCAGCGCCGTCTCGGTCACCGGCGGCCATCTCGGCGCGGGCCTCGGCGTCGTCGAACTGACCGTCGCGCTTCATGCCGTGTTCGACACCCCGCGCGACAAGATCATCTGGGACGTCGGGCATCAGTGCTATCCGCACAAGATCC
>JAGRDU010000055.1:0-2647 GCA_020446905.1 Paracoccaceae bacterium
CGACGTGATCGTGACCGACAACCTCTTCGGTGACCTTTTGTCCGATCTTGCCGCGATGCTGACGGGCTCGCTCGGGATGCTGCCTTCGGCCAGCCTCGGCGCGCCGATGGAGAACGGCCGTCCGAAGGCGCTTTACGAGCCGGTGCATGGCTCGGCCCCCGACATCGCGGGGCAGGGCAAGGCGAACCCGATCGCCTGCGTCCTGAGCTTCGCCATGGCGCTGCGCTACTCGTTCAGCGAGGGCGCCGAGGCCGACCGGCTGGAAAAGGCCGTCGAGGCGGTGCTGGCCAAGGGGCTGCGCACGGCCGACCTCATGGGACCCGAGGGCGGCAAGCCGGTCTCGACCAGCGAGATGGGCGATGCCATCGTCGCGGCGCTGGATGCGTCACTCTGAGAGCGACACCGATATTCCTGATCTCGATAAAGAGGAGCGCTCCCGCGCTCCCCTTTTCGTCTTGGGCGCGAACCGAGACTTGAAACTCCGGCCCCGGAGGTTCAAAGCGGGACGAGCGATGACGGGAGCGCTAACATCATGGCTGGAGCGCATAACCTGCGCGGTGCGATCTACGCGCTGATGGCGATGGGCATCTTCTCGACCCACGACGTGGTCGTGAAGACGCTCGGCGCACGCTACTCGCCCGTGCAGATCGTGTTCTTCGCCGCGCTGCTCAGCTTTCCCATCGTCGCCCTGATCCTGCTCAACGACGGCAAGGACGAAAGCCTGCGTCCCCGCCGGCCCGGCTGGGTCGCGCTTCGTGCAGTGCTCACCGTGGTGACCGGCGTCTCCGCCTTCCACGCCTTCGCGACGCTGCCGCTGGCGCAGGTCTACGTGATCCTCTTTGCCTCGCCCCTGCTCATCACCATCCTCGCCATTCCGCTTCTGGGAGAGAAGGTGCGCCTGCGCCGCTGGATCGCGGTGATCGTCGGGCTGACAGGCGTTCTTGTCGTGTTGCGTCCAGGGCAAGCGGAGCTGTCGCTGGGCCATCTGACGGCAATGATCGCGGCGATCTGCGGATCAACCGCCTCTGTCATCGTCCGCAAGATCGGATCCGAGGAACGGTCAGTGGTCCTTCTGATGTATCCGCTGGTTGCGAATTTTGTCGCGATGGGAGCGGTGCTGCCTTTCGTCTATGTGCCGATGCCGTTTCTCGATCTGGCTCTTCTGGCGGTGATGGCCATGCTCGGGCTTCTCGCCTCATTCCTCATCATCCTCGCCTATCGCGCCGGAGAAGCTGCCGTTGTCGCGCCGATGCAGTATTCCCAGATCCTCTGGGCGACGGCCTATGGCTATCTTCTCTTTGATGAGCGCATCGACCGTGCGACGGCCCTCGGCGCCGCGATCATCATCGCCTCGGGTCTCTACATCGTCTTCCGCGAAAGCCGCGCCGGGGCCTCGCGGCATCGTCCGGTGATCGAGACACGCGGCCGGAATGAGACCGTGACGACGCCGCGTTCAAGCATCCTGCAGACGGTGCTGCGCTGGAGGACCTAGGCGTTGCGGCCAAGCCGATCCCCCTTGCCAAAGCCGGCGGGAATCGGTAACCCGCCCCCCACGGTCGGAGCGTAGCGCAGCCTGGTAGCGCACCTGCTTCGGGAGCAGGGGGTCGGAGGTTCGAATCCTCTCGCTCCGACCAAATTTCCCGATCCCTGTTAGGCGCGCGGACAGGCCTCAGAAATCGAGGTTCTCGACGCTGAGCGCGTTCTGCTGGATGAACTCGCGCCGGGGCTCCACGACATCGCCCATGAGCTTGGTGAAGATGTCGTCGGCATCGGCGACGTCCTCGACCCGCACCTGGTTGAGGATGCGCGCGGCGGGGTCAAGCGTGGTTTCCCAGAGCTGCTCGGGGTTCATCTCGCCCAGCCCCTTGTAGCGCTGCAGGGTCAGGCCCTTCTCGCCCTCGGCAAGGATCGCCTTCAGAAGCTCGAGCGGGCCGTGGATCAGCTGCTCGCGATCCTTTCGGACGAGCTTCGCGATCTGGCCATAGACCTCCTGCAGGCCCTTCGTGTGGGTCGCAAGGCGCCGCGCCTCGCCCGAGCGCAGTATCGGGCCGTCGAGAGTGCGGACCTCCTCGACCCCGCGGAGGGACCGGGCGAAGCGCAGGCCATGGTCCTGCGTCGGCCGCCCGGACCAGCCGCGCTCGTATTCCACGGCCACGGCGTCGAGCCGGCGCGAGACCTCGGTCGCGACGCCCTGGGCATCGGCATCGACGCGGCCGGGCACAAGCGCCCCGGCAATCGTCGCCTGTTCGAGGATATGGGTCGGGTAGTGCGTCGGAAAGGCGAGCAGGCTTTTCCTTACCACGCGCGCCTCTTCTACCACGCGGCGCAGGTCGGCGCCGGTGATCTCCTCGCCCGAGCCGAGTTTGAGGACTGCACCCTCGATCCCCTGGTCGATCAGGTAATCCTCAAGGGCCGCCTGATCCTTGAGGTACACCTCGGACTTGCCGCGCGCGACCTTGTAGAGCGGCGGTTCCGCGATGAAGAGATGACCCGCCTCGATCAGGTCCGGCATCTGCCGGAAGAAGAAGGTCAGCAAGAGCGTGCGGATATGCGCGCCGTCCACGTCGGCGTCGGTCATGATGACGACCTTGTGGTAACGCAGCTTTGCAAGGTTGAACTCATCCCGCCCGATGCCGGTGCCGAGCGC
>JAGRDU010000055.1:2701-3792 GCA_020446905.1 Paracoccaceae bacterium
ACGTTCAGGATCTTGCCGCGCAGGGGCAGCACCGCCTGGTTCTTGCGCTCGCGGCCCTGCTTGGCCGAACCGCCGGCACTGTCGCCCTCGACGAGGAAAAGCTCGGCAAGGGCCGGGTCCTTCTCCTGGCAGTCGGCAAGCTTTCCGGGAAGGGAGGCCACATCCATCGCCGTCTTGCGCCGCGTCAGTTCGCGCGCCTTCCGCGCCGCCTCGCGGGCCAGCGCCGCCTCGATGATCTTGCCGACGATGATCTTGGCCTGCGCGGGATTCTCCTCGAACCACTCGCCGAGCTTTTCGTTCACGAGGTTCTCGACCGCGGGGCGCACTTCGGACGACACCAGCTTGTCCTTCGTCTGGGACGAAAACTTCGGGTCCGGCACCTTGACCGATAGGACGCAGGTGAGGCCCTCGCGCGCGTCGTCGCCGGTGAAGTCGATCTTCTCCTTCTTCGCGATCCCAGAATCTTGCGCGTATTTCGTCAGCGTTCGCGTCAGCGCCCCCCGGAACCCCGCAAGGTGCGTCCCGCCATCGCGCTGGGGGATGTTGTTGGTNNTGGTGAAGGGCAGCACCGTCTCGTGATAGCTGTCGTTCCACCACATCGCCACCTCGACGCCGATCCCGCTCCGCTCACCGGTCATAAAGATCGGCTCGGACATCACCGGCGACTTGTGGCGGTCGAGATACTTCACGAACTCCCGCACACCGCCGTCGTAGAGCAGCTCCGTTCGCTGCAGCTCGGCGCCCCGGTTGTCCTCGAGGATGATCTTCACGCCCGAGTTCAGGAAGGCCAGCTCCCTCAGACGCGTCTCCAGCGTCTTGAAGACATAGTCGAGGTTGGAAAACGTGCCGTCCGGCCGGTTGGTCTTGGCCGAGGCAAGGAAGCGGACCTCGGTCCCTTTCTCGCCGGGCGCGGCATCGCCGACAACGCGCAGGGGCTCGACCGTGTCGCCGTTCTCGAAGCGCGCGTAGTGTTCCTTGCCGTTCCGCCAGACGCGCAGCTCCAGCCAGTCCGACAGTGCGTTCACGACCGACACGCCCACGCCGTGGAGACCGCCCGAGACCTTGTAGCTGTTCTGGTCGAACTTCCCGCC
>JAGRDU010000055.1:3827-43273 GCA_020446905.1 Paracoccaceae bacterium
GTGCATGTCGGTCGGAATGCCGCGACCGTTGTCCCGCACCGAGACCGAGCTGTCGGCATGGATCCGCACGCGGACAAAGTCGGCGTGACCGGCCAGCGCCTCGTCAATGCCGTTGTCGACGACCTCATAGACCATGTGATGCAGGCCCGAGCCATCGTCCGTGTCGCCAATATACATGCCAGGTCGCTTTCTCACGGCTTCCAAGCCTTTGAGAACCTTAATGGAATCGGCGCCGTATTCTGCCGGTTTCTGCGCGTCGTCGGTCATGCCCGCCAGTCCTTTTTCTTGTGGTCAACTTATAGGTTGTCGGGCGGACAATGTCACGCGAATGGCACAAGATTTGGTGGCGCCCCATTGGCCCCGCGCAGTTATTCGTAACGGGGGGTTACGTTCGGCCGCAAACCACCCCATCTCTGTGTATGGTGCGCCTTCGCGCGCCGATGAAAGGTATACCCGACATGACCATGTTCGCGATGAAGCCGAAGTTCGATCTTGCCGCGTTTCTCGCCGAGAAGGGTCCCACGCCGTCTTCAAAGGCACGCTATGTAAAGGCGGGTCAGTCAGCCCGCCGTGCAAAGCAGACAACCGACGAGGCGCCAGATGATGAGGTAGCCGAGGACTGATCCTCGGGATCTCTGGCCGGCCCGATCCGCGATGCGCGAGCGATCAGTCCTCCGCGCCTCCTTGCGCGGGCAGGTAGAGCGATCCATCTTCCTCGAGCGGCCAGAAGGGATTCATCGCCACTTCCCAGACATGTCCGTCCGGGTCGGCGTAGTAGCCCGAGAAACCGCCCCAGAAGACCTTTTCCGGTTTCTTGAGCGGCGCCGCGCCAGCTTCGACTGCGGCGGCCCATGCGGCATCGACTTCGGCTTCGGTGCGGAAGTTCTGCGCAAGCGTCAACGCACCTGTCCCAAGCGGGGCGCCGGGTCGCCCCTGATCGGCGGCCAGATCGGCCACGCCGAACAGGCCGAGGACAAGACCGTTGGCCTGATAGAAGACGACCCCGTCTTGCGAGGCCGCATGCGGCACCCAGCCGAGCGCCGCGTAGAATCCCTTCGCACGGGTAAGGTCGGCGACGCCAAGCGTGATGAGGGTGACTCTCTGAGGTGTCATGGTAGGTCCCTTTGCTGCATGTCCGACAGACCGCCCGTCTCGCGCATCTCGAACCCCTGTGCCCGTCCGGAGAGCGTATCGAAGAGTTCGATCCCGGTTCCGGTCAGGAAAGCCTGTCCGCCGAGGCCGCAGATCTCGTCGTAGAGCGCGGCGCGGCGGGTCTCGTCGAGATGCGCCGCCACCTCGTCCAGAAGAAGGATCGGGGGGGCGCCGAAATCCTCGGCCAGAGCGCGCGCATTGGCGAGGATCAGCGAAATGAGCAGCGCCTTCTGCTCGCCGGTCGAGGCCTGGGCGGCGGGCATTGCCTTGGCCGCATAGGTGGCACCCAGATCGGCGCGATGGGGTCCGGCAAGGGTTCGCCCTGCCGCCATGTCGCGCGGCCGCCCCTCGGCCAGCGCCAGCGCCAGCGCTTCGGCGCCGGCCGGGCACTCGCCGCCGTCCGGCGCGAGGATCACGAGGTCCGCGGCGGGGAACGCGGTCCGTGCGCTCTCCTGCGCGGCGATGACCCGCGCAACCGCGGCCGCCCGGTTCGCCTGGATCATTGCCCCGGCTTCGGCCATCTGCGTCTCGAGCGCGTGATACCACCCGGCATCCCGCACCTCGTCGCGCAAGAGCCGATTGCGCTCTCGCATCGCCTTTTCATAGGTCAGCACCGCCTCGCCATGCCCCGGTTCGAAGGATAGAGTCATGCGGTCCAGAAACCTCCGCCGTCCCTCCGCGGCCTCGATCCAGAGACGGTCCATCGAGGGCACCAGCCAGAGAAGCCGCAGGATGCGTCCCAAAACGGCCTGCGGAGCGGTCTTGCCATCGACCACGACCGAGCGCGATCCTTCGCCCTCGGCGAAGGTCTCGACTTCATGAAACTGGTGCAGACTTTCCAGCCCCGCCTTCAGCTTCCACCCCAAGGCCTCGGGCCGCCGCGCCAGTTCCTCCGCCCCCGCCCGGCGCAATCCGCGCCCCGGCGACAGAAGCGACACCGCCTCAAGTACATTGGTCTTCCCGGCCCCGTTCGGCCCCCAGATTGCCACGGGCCGACCGTCGAACACCATCTCCGTCCGCCGGTGCGAACGAAAATGCGACATAAGGAGGGATGTGACGGCAAGCCGCGGCAAGGGTTCTCTTGCCTTTCATTGTGGTCCAAATACTCCCGCCGGAGGCCTCCGGCGAAGCCGGATCAGACGCGCATCGGCATCACGACATAGACCGCCGAGGTGTCGTTCCCCTCGCGCATCAGGGTCGGATCGCCCGAGGAGTTGAAGAGGAAGACGGCGTTTTCCCGGTCCACCTGGCTGGCGATTTCGAGGAGGTATTTGGCGTTGAAGCCGATATCCAGCCGTTCGTCGCCGTAAGCCACCGCCAGCTCTTCCTCGGCCGCGCCGCTGTCGGGCGCGTTGACCGACAGCACCAGCCGGTCGTCATCCAGCGACAGCTTGACCGCGCGCGACCGCTCGGAGGAGACAGTGGCGACGCGATCCACCGCCTTGGCGAATTCGGCCGCGTCCACCTCGAGCCGGCGGGTGTTGCCGGTCGGGATGACGCGGCTGTAATCTGGGAAGGTCCCGTCGATGACCTTCGAGGTCAGCGTGATCGCGGGGGTGGCAAAGCGCACCTTGGTCTCCGACACCGACACTGCAATCTGGGTTTCGTCGTCGTCCAGCAGCTTGCGGAGTTCGCCCACCGTCTTGCGCGGGACGATGACGCCGGGCATGTGCTCGGCCCCGGACGGAAGGGGGGCGTCGATCCGCGCAAGGCGGTGCCCGTCGGTCGCGACGCAGCGCAGGACCTTGCCGCCCTCGCCGTCGGCGACATGCATGTAGACACCATTGAGATAGTAGCGCGTCTCTTCGGTCGAGATCGCGAATTTCGACTTGTCGAAGAGACGCCGCAGGACCGGTGCGGGCGCCGAGAAGTTCGAGGAATATTCCGACGAGGCCATCACCGGAAAGTCTTCCCTCGGCAGCGTCGCGAGCGAGAACATCGACCGGCCGGCCTGTACAGTGAGGCGCCCGGCCGCGCTGTCGTCGGTGATCTGCACGAGCGCGCCGTCGGGCAACTTGCGCACGATCTCGTGCAGCATCACGGCCGACACCGTCGTCGCCCCGGCCCGTTCGACCTGAGCCGGCGCCTTGTCGACCACCTCGATGTCGAGGTCGGTGGCGCGGAAGCTGACGGTGGAACCCTCGGCCTCCATCAGGACGTTGGCGAGGATCGGGATCGTGTTGCGACGCTCCACGACCGACTGGGCCTGGCCCACGGCCTTCAGAAGGGTCGCGCGTTCGATGCTGATCTTCATGTCCATCCCCCTGAGGTCGCCGGGAGGGGAAAGTTAGCAACTTTCCCCTCGGGCTCAAGAATTTTCGGGAATTTCGTTTGGATTGGGAGGGGGGTCAAGGGCGCATCGCGCGCGCTCAGTTCTCCAGCAGGCGGCGCAACAGGTCGAGGTCGTCCGAAAGCTGGCTGTCGGCCGCCTTAAGCTCCTCGATCTTGCGGATGCCGTGCATGATTGTCGTGTGGTCACGCCCGCCGAAACGCCGCCCGATCTCGGGGAGAGAGCGGGTCGTCAGCGACTTTGCCAGATACATCGCCACCTGACGCGGCCGCGCGATGGTGCGGGTGCGCTTCGGGCCGATCATGTCGGCGAGGCGGATGTTGAAGTGTTCGGCCACCTTGCGCTGGATCTCCTCGATCGTGACCTTGCGGTCCGAAGCACGCAGGATGTCAGACAGGCAGTCCTGCGTCAGTTCCAGCGTGATCTCCTTGCCGACGAGCGACGCGAAGGCGAAAAGCCGCGTCAATGCGCCCTCGAGGACGCGGACGTTCGACGTGATCCGGTGCGCGATGAATTCGAGGACGCCGGGGGCAAGCTTCAGCCCGGCATACTGGCCACGGTAATACTCGGCCTTCTGTTGAAGGATGCCAAGGCGCAGTTCGTAATCGGTCGGGTGCAGGTCGACGACAAGGCCGCACTGCAGGCGGCTCTTGATGCGGTCCTCGAGGTCCTTGATCTCTCCCGGAGCACGGTCGGCCGAGATCACGATCTGTTTGTTCTGATCCACGAGTGCGTTGAAGGTGTGGAAGAATTCGTCCTGCGTCGAATCCTTGCCGGCAATGAACTGGACGTCATCGACCATGAGGACGTCGACCGAGCGGAACAGCTCCTTGAAGCCCATGATCTCCTTGTCACGCAGCGCCTGGATGAAGCGGTACATGAACTGCTCGGCCGAGAGATAGAGGACGCGCAGTTCGGGCCGTTTGACGCGCAGCTCGTGGGCGATGGCGTGCATCAGGTGCGTCTTGCCGAGGCCGACGCCGCCATAAAGGAAGAGCGGATTGAAGCTGACGGGGCCGCCCTCGGCGACGCGGCGGGCGGCCGCATGGGCCAGCTCGTTCGGCTTGCCGACGACGAAGGTCTCGAAGGTGAAGCGTCCGTCAAGCGGCGCGCTTGGTAGTTCAGGCTCGTTCGCGGCGGCGGGACGCGCAGGCGCGGCGCGCGGCGCGGTCACCTTGCGCACCGGCACCGGCTTTGACTGCGCAACATGTACTTCGACCCGCTCGATCTGGAGGCCGGCCTTGCATAGGTGCTGGCGAATCTGTTCGGCGAAGTTCCGGACAACCCAGTCGCGCTTGAAGCGGGAGGGCGCATTGAACCGCGCAATCCCACCGTCATGCGAATCAAGCGTCAGCGGCTCGATCCAGTTGCGATAGCTGTTTTCCCCCACTGTCTTGAGAAGTTCATCTTGTACCTGCCCCCAGAGGTCCTCGATCATTTTCTTGGCCCGTGCCTTCGTTCACTGTCCCGGCCGGCTTTCACGCCGGCCTCAATTCTCACAACGCCACGCCACGGAAAGCCGCGGAATCGCAGCCATATTCCGGTATATCCGGACCAAGGCCGCTTCCCGCAGGAGCCCCATTCTCTCTTGGACATGGCATTGCCGCGAACGGCACTGCAGACCGAATGACGGAAAATGCCCGCCAAACGACGAACCCATGCACCGGCAGCCGGTGCATGTTCCGGGCAATTTCAGGGTGCAGCACCTGAACCTGCCCGAGGTTACCTCATGTCCCCCCAAGACGACGTGAATCGCCTTCCGAAGCTATCAAGCGCCCGGAAGATGCCGCAACCGTTCTTCATGCTTGACGGCATCTTTGTCGCACCGAATCCTTAGGGGCTTGCAAATGGGGCACAGGGGCCACGGGCGCGTGCTAAAGACAAGGGGCGCAGCCTGCCGGCCACGCCCCCCTTGAACCTGCAGCTTTGAGGTGATCAGGCCTTCAGCGCCTTCACCCGCGACGAGAGGCGCGACATTTTCCGCGCGACGGTGTTCTTGTGCAGCACGCCCTTGGTGATGCCGCGGGCCATTTCCGGCTGCGCGGCCTTCAGCGCGGCAGCGGCGGCGTCCTGGTTTCCCGAGGCGATCGCTTCCTCGACCTTCCGCAGATAGGTGCGGATGCGCGAGCGGCGGGCCTTGTTGATGTCTTGACGGCGCTCGGACTGGCGGGCGCGTTTCTTGGACTGGGGCGTATTGGCCATGTGTGGTTTCCCAACTTCCGGGTCTGTTTCAATGCGATTGCGCAACAGAACCCGGTTTCCCAGCGAACCGGACGATTCTAGCCTGAGCGGGCTCCACGCGCATGTAGGGGTGCCCTTTAGGCGATAACGCAGCGAAAGGGAAGAGGGGTCAGCGGTCGCGGAACTGCGGCTGGCGCTTTTCAAGGAAGGCGTTCATGCCCTCTTTCTGGTCCTCGGTCGCGAAAAGACCGTGGAAGAGCCGCCGCTCGAACTGCACGCCCTCGCGGAGCGTCGTCTCGTAGCTGCGGTTCACCGCCTCTTTCGCCGCCATCGCGGCCAGCGCGGATTTCTCGGCGATCTTGCGGGCTGTGGCCATCGTTTCGGCCATCAGCTTGGCCGCCGGCACCACGCGGCTGACAAGGCCCGACCGCTCGGCCTCGGCTGCGTCCATGAAGCGCCCCGTGAGATGCATGTCCATCGACTTGGACTTGCCCACGAAACGGGTCAGCCGCTGGGTGCCGCCGATGCCGGCAATGACGCCAAGGTTGATCTCGGGCTGGCCGAATTTCGCGGTGTCCGAGGCGATGATAAAATCGCACATCATGGCAAGCTCGCACCCGCCGCCAAGGGCATAACCCGAAACCGCGGCGATGATCGGCTTGCGGCAACGCGCGAACGCTTCGCTCGGCGGGCCGAACAGGTCCTCGGTATAGACGTCGACAAAGCCCTTCGCGGACATTTCCTTGATGTCGGCGCCGGCGGCAAACGCCTTTTCGGTGCCGGTGATGACGATGCAGCGAATCTTGTCATTTGCGCCGGCCTGATCGAGGGCGTCGGAAAGCTCGGACAGAAGCTTGGTGTTCAGCGCATTCAGCGCCTCGGGCCGGTTCAGCCGGATGAGAGCGACATAGTCCTCGATCTCGACGATGAGCGTCTCGTACGCCATGCGCGACCCCTTTCGTGCAGTTGCAGAACCGAGTCCTAGCAGCCCGGCCCGGGGGTTCAAGTCATCTTTGGCAGGCCGGACAGAAGTAGGTCGAGCGGCCGGACTGCACGATCCGGTGGATGGGGGCACCGCAATCCGGCGCCGGGCACGCGGCGCCTTCGCGGTCGTAGACGCGGAAGCTGTGCTGGAAATAGCCAAGCTCTCCGTCTGTCTGCCGGTAGTCCTTCAGCGAGGACCCGCCCGCCTCGATCGCCTCGGCAAGGACCTCGCGGATGATCGGGACCAGCGTCGCCGCGCGTGCGGCCGAAAGGCGCGCGGCCTTGCGCCGGGGGTCGATTCCGGCGCGGTGCAGCACTTCGCAGACATAGATGTTGCCCAGTCCGGCGATCAGCCGCTGGTCGAGAAGGGCGCTCTTGATCGGCGTGTTCCGGCCCTTGAGGCGACCCGCCAGGTAGGTCTCGTCGAAGCTGTTGCCCAGCGGTTCCGGCCCGATGTCGGACAGGAGCCAGTGCTCCTCCGCCCGGTCGGTCGCCATCAGGTCCATCGCGCCGAAGCGGCGGGCATCGTTGAAGGTGACGCGCGCGCCACCCTCCATGTCGAGGACGACGTGATCGTGCTTTTCGGGTGCGGGATGCGCATGGTGAAACGCGCCGGCCATCTCGCCCGAGACCAGTATCCGGCCCGACATGCCGAGGTGGATCAGAAGCGTCTCGCCGGTGGAAAGATCGGCGAGGATGTATTTCGACCGCCGCCTGAGGCCCAGAACCCGCGCGCCGGCAAGGCGCTCGGCCATGCGGTCGGGCAGAGGAAAGCGCAGATCGGGGCGCCGCACCTCGGCCCGCAGGATGGCGCGGCCCTCCATGACGGGAAGAAGACCCCGGCGCACCGTCTCGACTTCGGGCAGTTCGGGCATCTCGGCTCCGGTCGCGGGTGCCGCATTGTCTTGGCGGCCAAGGCTTCTATAAGAAGGGCGAGTTGCAGTCGACGGCAAGGGCCCATGAGCGAAAGCGATACCCGTACGACCCATTTCGGGTTCCAGGACGTACCCGAGGGCGAAAAGGCCGGCATGGTCCATGGCGTCTTCACCCGCGTCGCCAACAAGTACGACCTGATGAACGACCTCATGTCGGGCGGGGTCCATCGCCTCTGGAAGGACGCGATGATGGACTGGCTTGCGCCGAGGCCCGGGCAGAAGCTTCTCGACGTGGCCGGGGGCACCGGCGACATCGCGTTCCGGTTCCTGAAGCGTGCGCCCGAGGCGACGGCGACCGTGCTCGACATGACAGAATCCATGCTGATCGAAGGGCAGAAACGGGCCGAGGCCGAGAATATGGCGGACCGTTTGACTTGGGTCGTCGGCGACGCAATGGCGCTGCCGTTCGAGGCGGGTACCTTCGACACCTACACGATCAGCTTCGGCATCCGGAACGTGACGCGCATTGCCGACGCTCTGGCCGAGGCCTACCGCGTCCTGAAGCCCGGCGGACGGCTCATGGTGCTGGAGTTCAGCCAGTTGCCGGACCCGGGCCTCCAGTGGCTTTACGACCGCTATTCCTTCAACGTGATCCCGGCGTTGGGCAAGGTCGTGGCGAACGACCGCGACAGCTACCAGTATCTGGTCGAGTCCATCCGCAAGTTTCCGGCGCAGGAGACCTTCGCCGGCATGATCCGGGGCGCCGGATTCGGCCTCGTCAAGTACCGCAACCTCACGATGGGCGTCGCCGCGCTGCATTCCGCCTGGAAGATCTGAGATGCGCGGCCCGCACAACATCTGGCGCCTGATCCGCACCGGCGCGACATTCGAGCGGACCGGTGCGATGAAGCTCGCGCTCGAGGCGCTCGACGTGCCGCCTCGCTTGCGGCTGGTCGCGCGGGTGCTCGGCTGGCCCTTCAAGTGGCTCGGCTATCGGGGCGATCCGGCGCTGCCGCCCGTTACGCGGGCGCTGACCGCGCTCGGGCCGGCCTATATCAAGTTCGGGCAGGTGCTCTCGACCCGGCCCGATGTCGTGGGCACGGAGCTTTCCGATCAGTTGAGGGTGCTGCAGGACAAGCTTCCCCCCTTCCCGACCTCCATCGCCAAGGCGACGTTCTCCGAGGAGCTGGGGCAGGGGGTCGAGGCACTCTTCTCCGAGTTCAGCGAGCCCGTCGCCGCCGCTTCGATCGCGCAGGTTCATCGCGCGCGCCTCGCCGCGACCGGCGAGGAGGTCGCGGTCAAGATCCTGCGCCCGGGGATCGAGCGCGCCTTCCAGCGCGACATCGACGCCTTCCATTTCGCCGCCGCGATGATCGAGGCTCTGTCGCCCGCCTCGCGGCGCCTGCGCCCCTCTGACGTGATCGACCATTTCGAAAGCGTCGTGACAGGAGAGCTCGACCTCAGACTTGAGGCCGCCTCGGCCTCCGAGTTTGCCGCCAACACCGAGAAGGACGCTGGCTTCCAGGTGCCGAAACCGGTCTGGAACCTCTCATCGCGGCGGGTGATGACACTTGGCTGGGCCGAGGGGATCCCGCTCGGCGATGTCGCGGCAATCCGGGCGGCCGGGCACGATTGCGTCGCGCTTTCGGAACGGGTGCTGCAGCTTTTCCTCAGCCATGCGCTGCGGGACGGCTATTTTCACGCAGACATGCACCAGGGCAACCTCAAGGTCGCCGCGAACGGCGATATCATCGCCTATGATTTCGGCATCATGGGGCAGATCGACGAATACACGCGCCGCGTCTATGCAGAGATCCTGATCGGGTTCATTCGCCGCGACTACCGCCGTGTCGCCGAGGTGCATTTCGAGGCCGGATATGTGCCGCGCGACCGCGACATCGACGCCTTTGCCCGGGCTCTCCGGGCTGTGGGCGAGCCCATCTTCGGGATGGATGCGAGCCACATCTCGATGGCGCGGCTCCTGTCCTACCTCTTCGAGGTGACCGAGCGCTTCGGTATGGAGACGCGGACCGAACTCATCCTCCTGCAGCGCACCATGGTGGTGGTCGAGGGGGTCGCCCGGTCGCTCGATTCCAACATGAACATGTGGCAGGTCGCCCGGCCGGTGGTCGAGCGCTATATCCAGGAGAACATCGGTCCGCGCGCCCTGGTGCGTGACCTCGTCCGCACGGTGCAGGTCCTCGGCCGTTTCGGGCCGCGGCTGCCCGAGGTGGCCGAAGCGTTGCTCATGCGGCAGACGCAGCCGTTGCCGGCGCCGCCGAAACCCGCGCTCTGGCGACCCGTCGCGCTGATCGTGGCCGGTGCGGCGCTGGGCGGCCTGGCCGTGGCGGCGGCGCTGTTTCTCTAGTTGCTGCCGGTTGCCGTGCGACCGCTTCGGACGGCAGTGACGTCCGAAGCCGCGACAATGGCGCCGCTGTCCATAACGAGCACCGTGCCGCTGCCGGTGGCACGCACCTCGTCGACCCGGCCAAAGACCTCGACCGCACTTTCCGTTGCAAGCTCGCCCGCCGCATAGTTTTCGAGGCGGAAGCTGTAGGCGCCCGAGGGGAGGGGAGCGCCCGAGGCATCGGTTCCGGCCCACTCGACAGGGTCGGAGGAGACAGGGATTTCCGTGCGCGATACCTCCTGCCCCTCGGCGTCATAGGCGACGAGGACCGTGCGGTCGGCCCCCGTCGCCGGTGCGGGATAAAGCGTCAGCGGGCTGCCATCGAATTCGGCCGGGGCGGCGACGCGCGCCTCCATCCCGACCCAGGAGGCAAGCTCTGCCATGCCGGACAGCCCGAGCTGGGTCGAGAGCGCTTCCAGAAGGGTGTTCGTCTTCACCTGTTGCTCGACCCCCGAGAAGGTGGCGAGCTGCACGGCGTAGTCGGAGGATTCGATCGGATTGAGCGGATCCTGGTTCTGCATCTGCGTGGTCAGCATCAAGAGAAAGGTCTTGAAGTCGCTGCTGAGGGCCGAGGTCTGTGTGCCGGATGTGGCTCCGGTCTTCTGGGTCTGAGTTGCGGCGCTGACGGCGTCCATCTTGGTCTCCTGTCAAAGTCTGAGGTCGAGGCCGCCGGGCGACGCGGCATTGTGCCGGGTCCGGGGCGCGGGCTGCGCTTCGGCTATCGTCTCGGGCGAGGGGGTGCCGGACGGGTCGGGCGCGCTAGAGGGCAGGGTAGACTGGTCCTGCCCGCCTTGCGGATGTCCGCCACCGGAAAAGCGGAAATCTACATCTCGAAACCCGAGGTCGCGGAAGTCCTGCGCAAGGCTTTCGATGTGGCGCCGCAGAAGGTCGAGCGTCTCGCGTCTGTCGGCCTCGACCGTCATCACGAGGCCGGCATCCTGCGCCGTCAGCGTCATGCGGACGCGTCCGAGCTCTTCGGGCGTGAGCGTGACCTCGACGGGGCGATCGGGAAACTGTGCCACCGCCTCGGCTAGCCGATGCCCCGTCCCGGGCGGCAACGCACTGTCCGGCGCGCCCGGGTGGATCGGTGCCGAATGCGGGGTCTGCGGCAGCGCGTGTTGGTGTAGCCCTTGCAGCACGACCGGAGCTCCCGACTCCGGTGCGTCAATCGCTGGGGCGGTGTCCGTGGCGATGCGGGCGGGCGGCAGGGCGTCCGGCGGGGCGGCCGGTCCCGGGCCGGGCACGTTGGCCGCCGCCACCGTGATCTGTCGCGGAGCGGCAGTCTCTGTGCCTTGGGTTGCGCTTGCGCCCGGGCCCGCGCGCGGCGGCGAGGGGATGGCGCCGGGGGAGGCTATCATACCGCCGTTCTGCTTGGCGGGGGCGGAGCGGGAGGCCGACTCGCCTGGCGTATTCGACAGTAGTGACGCCCCGGAAGCGGGTGTCTCGGCCCTGACGTCCTCGCGTTGCGCGCCAGCGGACGCCTTGACGGCGGGCGCTGCCTGTGCGGCAAGTTGCGATGGCGATGACGGAGCTGTGGGATCCGAACGCAGGATGCGGACGTCGATCTCGCGTCCCGCCGCGACAGTGGCGCCATCGGCCGGTCTTGCGCCCTCGGCTGGCTTCTCGCGATACTCCGCAGGCGGGAACACGGGCCGCGCGCGGTCATCCTCCGGCCTGGGGCGAGCAGCCTGCGGAACCGAAGCCCAGGAGGTGATGTCCGGCACGGGCGCGGTCGCTTCGGCGGGGTCCGGCGGTGCGGACCGTGCGCTCGCCTTCGGGGCAATGCCTTGGTCGGGCGCACTCTCGGCGCCGGGCAGATCCCGGACTTCCGCGATGCGAGAGGTTCCCGCAAGGTCCGGTACCGGCTCGGGCATTGCCGCTGCGGTCGCCCGCGCGCTGTCGGGGCGCGGATGGCCCGTCCCTTCGCGGGTATCCACCGCCGCTTCGGCCTGATCCGGGTACCTTGGCGTGCCCGCGATTTCAGGCATCCGTCCTTGCGGTTGCAGGGAAGGGTGCGGCTCGGCCTTGCTGCTGTAGGGCCGTGGCTGTGGAGCCTCCACATCTTGCCTTCCCGGCACGACGCCGGCGACGGTGTCGTCTGTTGGGGGCACCTCGGTCGGGCTCTTGCCTTCTGGAACCGTGGTCGGCAGGCCAACGGCCCAGGCCACCGCGGTGAAGGACTCCCCGGATTTGGAAACTTCGTCAGCCGGCGAAGGGCAGGTGTCCTTCCGGGTCTTGCCGCCTGCCACCGCGCCCTCCGGCGACCCTTCGCCCTCAGCGAGGGCTGAAATCGGACTCTCTCGGCTGCCCGCATCGTTTGCAGCGAAGGCCGCGAGGAAACCTGCGACAGCAACGGGGGCCTCCTCCTCAGGCGCGACTGCGCCGCGCGGGGTTGCTTTGCCGCGGGAGGGGTCGGTAACGGGAATCAGATCCATCGGGTCCACGACTTCTGTCAGTGCCCGGCCCTTATCCGCCAAACCGGTTACCGATCCTTTACCCTGCTGGCGCAAAAGAGAGGCCAGGACCGAACAGGATGCGCCCAATGACCGAAGTTCCCGCCATCGGCATCAGCCTTGCCAAGACACCCGGACCGGGGCGGCCGGACGCAGCCCTGAAAGCCGCGGCCGAAGCGCTGGAGGCGCAGTTCCTTGCCGAGATGCTCGGGGCGGCCGGGCTTGGCGAGACGCCGGAGGGATTCGGTGGGGGCGCCGGTGAGGACCAGTTCGCCTCCTTCCTCCGGCAGGAACAGGCGCAGGGCATGGTTGCGGGAGGTGGCATCGGGCTTGCCGAGAGCATCTTCCATGCGCTGAAGAGGAGGGCGGGCGATGCGGAATGACGCCGCCGATGCGCTCGAGAGTCTTTGCCGTCTTGTCGCCGATGAACGCGGGGCGCTCAGGGCCGGCGACCTTGCCAGCCTTCCCGCGATCGCGTCGGCGAAGGAGGCGCTTCTCTCTCGCCTGACCTCTTCACCCGAGGCCCTCGACCTGCGCCGCCTCGCGCGGCTGAAGGCGGAAGCCCAAGGGCTTGGCCACATCCTTCAGGCGGCCGCGCGCGGCGTTGCTGCCGCGCGCGCGCGGATCGAGGCTGTCCGGGGCGCCGCCGACCGGCTCGACACCTACGATGCGCGAGGGCGGGCGCTCAACGTCGCAGCGGGGCCGAGCACGGTCGAGCGGCGGGCGTAAGTCCCTGCGAATTTGCGTAAAATTGCCCGCAAGAACCGCCCGGGCTTAGCAATCCCTTAGAGATTGGCCGCCATGGTCTGCCTTGCATCCGATGCGGATGGCGCGGCGCCGGACACCGGCTCCGCAGCGGTCAGAACGCCCCCTCGCCGTCATAGGACGGCATGTGAAACCCCGGCGCAAAGCGCCGAAACGTGAAGGACGTACATATGTCGAGCATTCTGACGAACAGCAGCTCCATGGTGGCGCTGCAGACGCTGAAGAACGTCAATGCCAGCCTCTCCAAGACCCAGGACGAGATTTCGACCGGCAAGTCGGTCGCTTCGGCGAAGGACAACGCCGCGGTCTGGGCGATCTCGAAGGTGATGGAGGCGGATGTGAAGGGCTTCAAGGGGATTTCGGACAGCCTGTCGCTGGGCGAGTCCACCGTCGCCGTGGCACGCCAGGCGGCCGAAACCGTCACCGACCTCATGACCGAGATCAAGGGCAAGATCGTCGCCGCGCAGGAAGACAACGTCGACCGCGCCAAGATCCAGACCGATATCGACGCGCTGGTCAGCCAGGTCAACTCGGTGGTCGGGGCCGCACAGTTCAACGGCCTCAATCTCGTCGACGGCTCGCAGACCACCGTCGACGTTCTCGCCTCGCTTGACCGGCAGTCGGACGGCACCGTCACGACCTCGTCGATCACCGTCAACGCGCAGAACCTCTCCACCGGAGGCTATACTGCCAAGGCGGCGTTCACCGGCACGACGGGCGCCTCGACGGCGGCGGACAGTGCCGTGATGACGCTGGCGACGACCGACACAACGGGTGTCTCGCTCGTCCTTGACGACGCGATCACCTATGCGGCCGGCGACAGCATCTCGGTGAGGCTTGGTGACAAGACCGTCAGCTATACCGTGACGGCCGAAGATGCGGCGCAAAGCGCTGGCGCGGTGACGAACATCATCGGCGCAGGTCTGAAATCTGCGGCCGATGCGCTTGGCATCACAGACCTGAGGGTCGACTTTGCCGCGAACGACGGCACGAACGACGCGGCGCTGACCTTCAAGGTCGCGGACACCAACGGCGACACGACCTCGGCAATCGCCCAGGACATGACGATCGTTGCCCAGTTCAAGAATGCGGGCTCGGGCGGTCTCGGCGCGCTCGCCTCGATCGACGTCTCGACGGCCAACGGGGCCGCGGCTGCACTCGGCAACATCGAGACGCTGATCCAGACGGGGATCGACGCGGCCGCGGAATTCGGTTCGGCCGAAAAGCGGATCGACATCCAGAACACCTTTGTGGGCAAGCTGTCGGACGCGCTGAAGTCCGGTATCGGCTCGATGGTGGATGCCGACATGGAAGAGGCTTCGGCCCGTCTGCAGGCGCTTCAGGTGCAGCAGCAGCTCGGAACGCAGTCGCTCTCGATCGCGAACCAGGCGCCGCAGAACATCCTGTCGCTCTTCCGCTAAGGGCCACTGTCCGGGGCGCCCGAATGGCGCCCCGGTTCCCACGGAAATCCCGTGATCTGACGAAAACCGTCATCGGAAGGTATCCTCGTGAACACCCATACCCTGGCCCATTCGGCCTATGCCGGCGCCGGCCGGCCGACCCGCAGCGGCCGCAGCACAGAATACGACCTCTTCGCCCGCGTCACACGGACCCTGGGTGAGGTGCGTGGCGGCGATGCCGGATACGGCGCCCTCGCGCGCGCGATCCATGACAACCGCAGCCTCTGGACAGCGCTTGCCGCCGATGTCGCCATCGAGACGAACCCGCTGCCCCGACCCCTGCGCGCGCAGATCTTCTATCTTTCCGAGTTCACCGCGCAGCACAGCCGCAAGGTTCTGGCCGGGGATGCGTCGGTCGATGTGCTGATCGACATCAACACCGCCGTCATGCGAGGCCTGCGCGGCGAGGGGGCGGCACAATGAGCGGCCTCGTCCTCAAGCTGGCTCCGCGCGAGCGCGTGCTCGTCAATGGCGCGGTGATCGAAAACGGCGACAAGCGCTCCCGCCTCGCCATCCTGACGCCCAACGCGCATATCCTGCGCCTGCGCGACGCGATCCACCCCGAAGAGGTGAACACGCCCGTCCGGCGCGTCTGCTATATCGCGCAGCTGGTCCTTTCCGGCGATGTCGCCTCGGGCGAGGCGCGCCAGCAGATCATCCGAGGGATCGAACAGTTGAGTCAGGTCTTCACCGACCATGACAGCCGCACGCAGCTGAATACCGCGACCGAGGCGGTCCTTGATGAGCAGTTCTATCAGGCGATGAAATCGCTCAGATCGCTCCTGCCGCGCGAGGCGCGGCTTCTGGCGGCAGCGGGCCAGTGAGCTTCACTCCCGTTGTCCCCCTTGCCGGATACGCGGGCTGGCGTTTTCTCGGGCGAACGCGGGAGGCGCAGGAGGCGGCCCTTGTCGCGACGCCCGCGGTGCAGCGCGCGGAGACCTACTTCCGCGAGACGATCGGATCGATCACGACTGCTGAGGATCTTGTTGCCGACCGACGTCTCTTGCAGGTCGCGCTTGACGCTTTCGGCCTTGGCGACGACATCGACAACAGGTTCTTCATCCGCAAGGTGCTGGAGGACGGAACCCTGTCTTCGGATGCCCTGGCAAACAAGCTGGCGGACAAGCGGTACCTCGCCTTCTCCAAGGCCTTCGGATTTGGGGATTACGCGACGCCGCGCACCGTCCTGTCTGACTTCGCCGACACGATCCTCGGGCAGTACGAGGCGCAGGTATTCGAGAAGGCGGTTGGCGAGCAGAGCGAGGACATGCGCCTTGCGATGAATGCCGAGCGAGAGCTCGCGGCGCTGGCCGGGCGGGATATCTCCGACGATACAAAATGGTACAGCGTCATGGGCTCGACGCCCCTGCGCACCGTCTTTCAGACCGCGCTCGGCCTGCCGTCCGGCTTTGTGGCGCTCGATCTTGACCAGCAGCTTGCGACCCTGCGGGAAAGGTCCGAGGCGGTGTTCGGAGACAGCGAAGTCACCCAGTTCTCGGCCCCCGAGAACGTCGAAAAGCTTGTGCGGCTCTTCCTTGTGCGCTCCGAGGTCGCGGCGAATTCCAGCGTCTATTCCGCGCAGGCAACGGCGCTGACGCTGCTGCAATCCTCGCAGGCGCGCGGCGGCCTCCTGTCGCGCCGCGTCTAGGCGCCGCGCAGGGTCGGGCCTGGCGGCACTTCGGCGCCCGGTTCGGCTCTTGTCCCCGTGCGGAGGTTCAGCCGCCACCGGGACCGGCGCGGTCGAGGATCATGCGCAGGCGTTCGAAACTCGCCGGCGTGCCATCCGGCGCGTCTTCCGAAAGGAACGCGTCGAGCGGCTGGAACACCCGGATGGCGGCATCGACGAGAGGGTCGGACCCGGCGGCATAGAGCCCCGCCTGGATCATCATCTCTGCCCGGTCATAGGCGCCAAGGAGCCGCCGCGCCCGGCCGATCAGCGCGTTCTCGGATTCGCTCGCGGCGTGCGGCAGCGACCGGGAGACCGAGCGCAGAAGGTTGATCGCGGGATAGCGTCCGCGTTCGGCGATCTCGCGCTCCATGACGACATGGCCGTCAAGAACGCCGCGCAGGATGTCGGCGACGGGCTCGTCCATGTCGGAGCCGGCGACGAGAACCGAGAAGACGGCGGTGATGTCGCCTGCGCCCTCGCCGCCAGGGCCGGCACGTTCGGCAAGGCTCATGATGAGATGCGAGGTCGAGGGCGGAAAACCGCGAAGCGACGCGGGCTCCCCTGCCGCGAGGGCGACCTCGCGGTGCGCCTCGGCAAAGCGAGTGATCGAATCGGCGAGGAAAAGGACCTGCCTGCCAGTATCCCGGAAATGTTCGGCCACCGCCATGGCAGTCCAGGCGCAGCGGCGCCGGACAAGGGGCGACTGGTCGGACGTCGCCGCGACGATCACGCTCCGCGCGAGGCCCTCGGGCCCAAGTACCACCTCGACGAACTCGCGCAGCTCTCGCCCGCGCTCGCCGATCAGCGCGATCACGATGACGTCGGCGTCGACCCCCCGCGCGAATTTCGCGAGGAGCGAGGACTTGCCGACACCGGAGCCGGCGAAAAGCCCGATCCGCTGGCCGCGCACGAGCGGCAGGAGGGTATTGAAGGCGGCGAGCCCGGTCTCGAGCCGCGCGCCGAGGCGGCGGCGCACCGCCGCGGCCGGCGGCGCTGACCGGAGGGGCCGGTCATGTGCACCCCTGAGGATCGGAAGTCCGTCGAGCGGCTGGCCGAAGGGATCGACGACGCGGCCGATCCAGCTCTCGTCCGGCGCGATCCCGGCCGCCCCGAAATGTTCGACGCCGTGACCGAGCGCGACGCCGTCCGCCGGACCGTCGGTCAACACCGTCGCCTCGCCCTCAGCCAGCGCGACGACCTCGCCCCCGATGCCGGCGCCGCCGACAAGGCGCACACGGTCGCCGATCTTCCAGCCGGTCCCGCCCTTCACGATCAGGACACCGCCGCCGACCCCGCCGACGCGCGCAAGCCGCCGCGCCGCCGTGCAGCCGCCGATTTCCGCCCGCAGCATGTCAAGCCCGAGGAACGCCATTCCGGTCTCCTTTCGTTCGCAACCGTTTCTAAAGGAATCAGGGTTAAGGCTTGATTGAAAGCTCGGAGGAGAAGCCCCGATGTTCGAGAAACCCGAGGTGTTGACGATCGCCTCTTCGCTGGCCGCCCATGCCGGGGCGCGTCAGGCCGCGATCGCCGAAAACGTCGCGAATGCCGACACGCCGGGATACCGCGCGCAGGACCTGCCCGATTTTTCCAAGATCTACCGGAGCAATGACGGCGATCCCCTGAGGGCGACGCGCACGGGACATCTTTCTGCGCTGGCCGGGGACAGCGTTTTTGCCGCATCGGAACGTGCGGGCACGGGCGCGATGTCACCCAACGGGAACTCCGTCTCTCTTGAGGCCGAGATGGTGAAGGCGGCGGAGGTGAAGCGAGAGCATGACCTCGCGCTCGCGGTTTACGGCAAGTCGCTCGCGATCCTGCGAGCAAGCCTCGGGCGGCGATAAGGGAGCCGAAAGATGAGCGATTTCGGAACCTCCCTTTCCATCGCGGCGAGCGGCATGGAGGCGCAGGCGATGCGCCTGCGGCATGTGTCGGAGAACATCGCGAACGCCGATACCCCGGGCTATCACCGCAAGGTCACGAGTTTCGAGGCGGTCGTCGACGCCGGCACGCCGACCGGAGAGGTGCGGCTCGGCGATGTCGAGCTTGACCAAAGCGAGCTGACGCGGGTCCTCGATCCCGGCAATCCGCTCGCGGATGAAGGCGGCTACTACGACGGCTCGAATGTCGATCTGGTGGTCGAGATCGCTGACGCGCGCGAAGCGCAGCGCAGCTACGAGGCGAACCTCAGGATGTTCGACCAGACGCGGCAAATGTCGCAAAGTCTGCTCGACCTCCTGCGCCGGTAACAAGGAAGGAGGTCCAGAATGGACGTCAGAACCTCATTTGCGGCGCAGACCTACGCGCAGGCCCGCCCCGCGACCCAGCCCTCGCCGTCCGCGGCGGGGGCATCGGGCACCTCGGGTGGATTTGCGCGGGCTCTGGACGATTTCGCGCAGACAATGCGGGCCGGCGAGGCGACGGCAACGGCGGCGCTGACAGGCGGCGCGGATCCCCATGCCCTCGTCGAGGCGCTGGCCGCGAGCGAGCTGGCCGTCGAGACGGCAGTGACGCTGCGCGACAAGGTCGTCGAGGCCTATCAGGAAATTCTCAGGATGCCAGTGTGATGATGGAGGAAGCAGTCTTCTTCGACACGCTTCGGCAGGGGCTCTGGATCGCGGTGCAGATCTCGGCGCCGCTTCTGGCCGTCGCACTGGTGACCGGTGTCGCCATCGGCCTTTTCCAGGCGCTCACCTCGGTCCAGGAGATGACGCTCACCTTCGTGCCCAAGGTCGGCGCGATGCTGATCGTTTTCTGGGTGTCGATGAGCTTCATGTCGGGTGCGCTCGTCGCGTTCTTCACGGGCAGCATCGTGCCCCTGATCGCGGGAAGCTGAACGATGGACAATGCCGGCTACACGACGCTGAACCGCCAGTCCGGCCTCATGGCCGAGATGCGCGCGGTCGCCAACAACATCGCGAACGTCTCGACAACGGGTTTCCGGAAAGAGGGCGTGATCTTCGCCGAGCATGTCGCCGACCTCGGTCGCGGCACGCCTTCACTTTCGATGGCGACGGCAGAGGGGCGGGTAGTGAATCTCGCGCAGGGGACGCTCGTGAAGACGGGCGGAACCTTCGATCTTGCCATCGAGGGCGCCGGCTTCTTTCAGCTCGATACGCCCGCGGGGCCGCGGCTGACGCGCGCGGGCGCTTTCACACCTTCGCCTGAGGGCGAGCTGGTGGCGCCCGACGGCGCGCGGCTTCTCGATCTCGGGGGTGCGCCGGTCTTCGTGCCGACCGACGCCGGGCCGGTCGCGATCGCTGCGGACGGGACAGTGTCGGTCGGGGGCAATCCGGTAGCGCAGATCGGGCTTTTCCAGCCGGCCAGCGCCACCGATCTGGTACATGCCGGCGGTACGCGTTTTCGCGCCGACGCGGGGATCGAACCAGTCGAGGGTGCAGCTGTCTTTCAAGGATTTCTGGAAAACTCGAATGTCGATCCGGTGACCGAGGTGGCGCGGATGATCGAGGTCCAGCGTGCCTACGAGATGGGCCAGGGCTTTCTCGACAAGGAGGATCAGCGCATCCGCGCGGTGATCCAGACCCTCGGCAGAAGCTAAGGAGGCAACAGATGCGTGCCCTTCAGATCGCGGCGACAGGCATGAGCGCCCAGCAGATGCGGGTCGAGGTGATTTCCAACAACCTCGCAAACATGTCCACGACGGGATACAACGCCCGTCGTGCGGAGTTCGCGGACCTGCATTACCAGCAGCTGACGCGCCCTGGGACGATCAACGCAAGCGACGGAACGGTGGTGCCGACTGGCGTGCAGCTTGGCCTCGGGGTGCGCCCGGCGGCGGTTACCGTGAATGTCTCGCAAGGCTCGCTTTCCCCGACCGGCGGAGATCTCGACGTCGCGATCGAAGGGCTCGGCTATATCGAGGTGACGCTGCCATCGGGCGTCTCGGCCTATACGCGTGACGGCGCGCTGAAGCGGTCGGGCGACGGGCTGATCGTCACTTCGGACGGTAACCAGGTGGCCCCCGGGATCACCATTCCGGCCGACGCGCGGTCGCTGTCGATCAACGCTGCGGGCGAGGTCTATGCCTACTACTCCGATCGCGTCCAGCCTGAGCTTCTGGGCCAGATCACGCTTGCGGGATTCGTGAACGAGAAGGGGCTCGAGGCGATCGGCTCGAACCTCTTTCTCGAAACGGCGGCCTCCGGCTCACCGACGATCGCCGCACCGGGCGAGAACGGGCTCGGCACGCTGCGGCAAGGCTTTCTCGAGGATAGTTCGGTCGATGCCGTGCGCGAGATCACCGAGCTTATCGAGGCGCAGCGCGGCTACGAGTTGAACGCCAAGGTCATCACCGCCGCCGACCAGATGCTCGGCGCGACGACGCAGGTGCGCTGATGCGCTGGGCCGTCCTGCCACTCATCCTGGCGGCACTTCCCGCGGGCGCCGAGACGCTGGTCGCCGCGCGCACGCTCCGCGCGCAATCGGTGATCGCCGAGGCCGATGTCGCACTGGTCGCGGGCGAGATCGCCGGAACGGCGAGCGACCCACTCGACGTGCTGGGTCTGGAAACGCGGGTCGCGATCTATCAGGGCAGGCCTATACGGATGGGCGACCTCGGCCCGCCGGCCATCGTCGATCGCAACCAGAGCGTCACGCTTGTCTATGCGGCCGGGCCGCTCGTTATCGTCGCGGAGGGCCGCGCGCTGGGCCGCGGCGGGGTCGGCGACCGGATCAAGGTTCAGAATACCGGATCGCGGGTGACCGTGAACGGCCTCATCGCGGCCGACGGCACGGTTCACGTCGCGTCCGGAAACTCGTTTTAGCGGAGAAGTTCCCCATGCGCCCCATCATCCTTCTTTCCTGCATTGTCGCCGTCGGCGCCTGCCAACGTCTCGACAATGTCGGCCGGGCCCCTGCCTTCACGCCTGTCGAGGGCGGGCAGGAGTACCAGGCGATGACCACGCCCGGGCTTCCCCAAGCGGCCGAACCGGCGGGGTCCAACGATGTCGCCTCTCTCTGGAGTGGCGCGCGCGGCTCGCTTCTGGGGGACCGGCGGGCGGGCACGCGGGGCGATATCCTGACCGTGGTGATCGAGATCGACGACAAGGCCGAGATTTCGAACTCGTCGGGCCGCTCTCGCTCGGGCAGCGACCAGATGGGCGTGCCGCATCTTCTGGGCATCCCGCAACGCCTCGACCGCAACATGCCGGACGGGGCGAGTCTGGCGACCGCGATCTCGACCTCCTCCACCTCGGACTACCAGGGGAACGGATCGGTGGCGCGGAAGGAGAAGCTGACGCTGCGCGTGGCTGCAACCGTGGTCGAGGCGCTGCCGAACGGTGTGCTGCGCATTCAGGGCTCGCAGGAGGTGCGCGTCAACTTCGAGGTGCGCGAGCTCATCGTCGAAGGTTTCGTCCGGCCCGAGGACATCTCGCGCCAGAACGAGATCACCTATGACAAGATCGCCGGGGCACGGATCTCCTACGGCGGGCGCGGCCAGATCACGGACGTCCAGCAGCCGCGCTATGGCCAGCAGGTGGCCGACGCGATCCTGCCGTTCTGAGGCCCGGCGATGAAGAAACTGCTTCCGATCCTTCTCGCGCTTCTCGGTCTCGGGGCCGGGGCGGGCGGCGGCTACCTTCTGCGCCCCGGCGCAGAAGAGAAGACCGCCGAGGCCTGTGCGCCCGCCGAGAGTGCCATCGCGGACCATGACGCGCCGAGCGACGCGGAGGCCGAGCTTCTGGCCGAATATGTGAAGCTCAACAACCAGTTCGTGGTGCCGATCGTCGCGGGGGGCGAAGTCACCTCGCTCGTCATCCTCTCGATCAGCATCGAGGTCGATGCCGGGGCCTCGGAGAAGGTCTTCGCGCAGGAACCGAAGCTACGCGACGCCTTCCTGCAGGTGCTCTTCGATCACGCCAATGCCGGCGGATTCGAGGGGGTCTTCACCCAGTCGAGCAATCTCGACGCGCTGCGGGTGGCGCTGCTCGAGGTGGCACGCAAGATCCTCGGCGAGGTGGCGCGCGACGTTCTCATCACCGACATCGTCCGTCAGGACAGCTGAGACGACCTGTCCAGCCGGCGGCCGGTCAGTCGGCGCCGGTCCGCGGTTGCCGTCGCGCGAGGCGCGCCCGGGCCGTGAGGTCATCCAGCACCTCGGCCCGGCCAAAGGACCGCGCGGCGGCGGCTTCTACGACGGCCATCACGGCGCGCGCTCCGGTCAGTTCCGCATCAAGCGAAAGACGCCGGCCCGCGGACCAGCGCAGATAGGCGTCGCGCTGCCCCATCTCCGCCGCCTCGCAGGGCATCCTGTCCCGCACCGCGGCAAGGTCGCTGTCGAGCGCGGCGAGCCGCTCCTCTATCCGGCGGCAGCGCAGCTTCGCGCCGGCGAGACGGGCAAGGTCCGCCTCTTTCTGCATGCGGGAGATCGCGGCAAGCGCGGCGAGGCGCGCGGCGTCGGTCATCGCCCGCTCCGTTCGCGCGCGCGCCGGCGCATCCGCTCGGCAAAGCGGATCGCGGCGGCGACCGGGGCGTAGTGATCCGGCCGTATTTCCTGGCCGATCGCGACACTGGCATAAATGGCCCGTGCCGTGGGCGGGTCCGAACGGACCGGAACTCCGGCGGTTGCCGCCGCCTCACGGATCCGGGCGGCGACCTCTTCGACGCCCTTGGCCACACAGACCGGCGCGCGGCCGCTGGTGCGGGTCCAGCGCAGCGCGACGGCATAGTGGGTCGGGTTGACGATCACCACGTCCGCCTTTGGCACGTCTGCCAACATGCGGTTCATGGCGATCGCCTCGGCGCGCTGACGGCGCTGGCCCTTCACATGCGGATCGCCCTCGGACTGCTTGAACTCGTCGATCATCTCCTGCCGCGACATGCGGTTGCGCCGGAGATGCTCGTAGCGCTGCCAGAGGTAGTCGCCGCCGCCGATCACGCCGCTGATGACAAGAATCAGGAAGATGAAGTCGGTGATGATGCGGCCCAGAAGGGCCGACACGAGCCCCGCCTCCTCGCCCTGGGTGCGCAGGATCTCGGGCATCCTGTCGGTCATGAAGACGGTCAGGAGTGTGCCGACGACGAGGAGCTTCACGCTGCTTTTCGCGAAGTCGAAGAGGCCCGTGCGGCCGAATTTCTGGGCGGCGTTGGCGAAGGGGTTGATCCGCGACAGGCGGGGCTGGAGTTTTTCCGGCGCGATGACGATGGCCCGCTGGGCGAGGAGAGTCGCAAGTACCGCAAGGCCGGGCGCGAGAAGGAAGGGAAGAACCGCCGCGGTGGCGCTCAGGATCAGGTCTGCGGGCAGGCCTGATGCCGCACCGCCGCTTCCCGCGCGTTCAAGCATCGCCATGCCCGCGGTGCCGAAACGCTGCAGCAGCGCGGTTCCCGCCCCGAGCGCGACGAGAAGAAGGCCACCGTAGCTGGCCGCGGTCGCGAGGTCGGCCGAACGAACAACCTCGCCGCGACGTCTGGCGTCGTCGAGCTTCTTCTGTGTCGGCTCGTGTTCCTTGTCCTCGTCGCTCTCGCTCACGGTGCTGCTCCGAAGGGATCGGAGAGGACACCGCCAAGCGCGGCGAGCCAGATCGCCAGGCCGGCCGGGGCGGCAAGAAGCAGGAGAAGGAGCGCGCCGGCGGTCATCGCCGGAGCCCCGACGAAGGAGACCATCAGCTGCGGCATGGCGCGGTTGATCGCGCCGAGCGCGACGTTGTAGACGAGGCCCGCCACGACGAAGGGCGCGGCGAGACTGAAGCCGAGCGCGAACGCCGACCCGATGTGAGAGACGCTCCAGTCGCGGATCGCCGCAGCAGGCAGGAAGACGGCGGGGGGGATCGCGTCGTAGGACAGGATCAGTGCGCCGGCGATCCGGACATGCAGCCCGGACATCATCGCGAGCGCAAGGCCCGCGAAGACGAAAAGGTGCGACATCGCGGGCATCGGCTCTCCTCCGGCGCCGAAGAGCTGCGAAAGCGAGGTCGATTGCGCGGCGATGGCTCCGGCAATTTCGAGCGCGATCACGAGAAGGCGCAGCATGAGGCCGAGCGACAGTCCGGCCAGCGTCTCGGTGGCAAGGCAACGGATCACGAGGCCGGGCGTCGGATCAAGCGGGGCAAGGGCGGGCGCCACGGCGGGTGCGACAATCGCGGTCAGAGCGATGGTGAGGCAGAGACGGACACGCACGGGCACGGCGACGTGACCCAGTCCCGGCAGAAGCGCCATCGCGGCGCCGATGCGCAGGAAGACGAGAAAGGCAACGGGCGCCGCCGCGCCGAAGAGGTCCACCGCGAGGGTCAGAAGTGCATTCACGCCGCGACCATCCCGACGATCGAGGGACGGGCGTCGAAACCAAGTTCATCGAAGGAAAGAACCGGGGCCGAAATGCCCTTGGCGCCGAGCACCGTTTTAAGGAAGCGGCGGCGGCGGGCCGAGGTGATGACCGCCGGGAAGATGCCCTTCTCGCCTGCCTTGGACATGTTGCTCGCGACATTCGCGGCGAGGCGGTTGAATTTTTCCGGCGGCAGGGCGACATCGGCGGCGCCGCGGTCGCCCTCGATCTGATGCTGGAGGAAGGTGTCCTCCCATTCCGGGGCGAGCTGGACAAGGGGAACGGTTCCGTCCTCGCGCCGCAGGTCGGCGACAAGCTGGAAGCCGAGGCGCCGGCGCACATGCTCGCACACCGCCTCGGGGCTGCCGGCGTTCCGGGCCTCGGCGATCCCTTCGAGGATGAGGGGAAGATTGCGGATCGAGACCCGCTCATCGAGCAGCAGCCGGAGCACCGAGAGGAGGAGGTCGACCGGCACCTTGTCGGGGATCAGCTCATCGAGCAGTCGCTTGTTCGCCTCGCTGCGGGCGGGGTCCGAGAGGTTGGTGCATTCGTCCAGCAGGCGGCGCACCGACTTCAGTGACAGGAGGCGCGCGAAATTGCGCTTGATGATCTCGAGCAGATGCGTTGCGAGGACCTCGGTCGGGCCGACAACGGTTGCGCCCGCAAGTGCGGCGTCTTCCTGCGCGGACAGCGGGATCCAGCGGGCCGGGGCGCCATAGACCGGCTCCTTCACGTCGCGCCCGGCGGGCACGCCGGTCTCGCCGCCAGCGAGGAGGGCGAGCACATGGTCCGGCATCAGCCGGTCGCGCGCCTGCTCCACGCCCTGGATCCGGATGCGGTATTCGCCGGGCCCGAGGAGGGCATCGTCGGTCAGGCGGATCTCGGGCAGGATCAGGCCAAAGACAGCGGCGACATGATTGCGCATGTTTGCGATGCGCGCGTCGAGCCCGGTGGCGGGGTCGAGCACCATGGCGACGATGTTCGGGGCGAATTCCACGTGGATCTCGTCAAGATCGAGGATGTCGCCCATCGACTTGCGGCGCGGCGCCTCGGCCTTCGGCGCCTCGGCCTTGCCCTTCGCCTCGGCGTCCTTCGCCGCCTTGCGTCGCATCGCCTCGGCCGAGCCGCCAAGGACGAGTGCGCCGGCAAGGAAGGGAATCAACGGCAGGCCCGGCACGAGGGCGAAGAGCGCCATCAGGAAGGCGACGGTGAAGAGCGCGGGGGGGTATTTGCCAAGCTGGCGGAAAAGCTCGAAATCCGCCGAGCCCTTGGCACCGCCGCGCGAAAGCAAGAGCGCCGAGGCGATGGAGATGATGACGGCGGGGATCTGGCTGACAAGGCCGTCGCCCACCGTCAGGATCGCGTAGGTTTCAAGCGCGCGGCCCACCGGCATGCCATGGACCGCGACCCCGATCGTGAGACCGACGACAAGGTTGAGAAGCGTGATGAGCAGACCCGCCACGGCGTCGCCCTTCACGAATTTGGACGCGCCGTCGAGCGAGCCGAAGAAGGTCGTCTCGGCCTGCTCGCGCTCGCGCCGCGACCGTGCCTCGGCATGGTCGATGGCGCCCGCGTTCATGTCGCTGTCGATGGCAAGCTGCTTGCCGGGCATTCCGTCAAGGGCGAAGCGCGCCCCGACCTCGGCCATGCGGCCGGCGCCTTTGGTGATAACGACGAAGTTGACGATCATCAGGACGCCGAAGACGACAAGACCGATCAGCACCGAGCCCGACATGATGAACATCGCGAAGCCCTCGATGACATCGCCGGCGGCGTTGGTGCCGGTATGGCCCTGGCCGATGATGAGCTTGGTCGAGGAGACGTTCAGCGACAGGCGCAACATCAGCGAGGCGAGGAGGATCGTCGGGAAAGCCGAGAAATCGAGCGGCCGCTCGATGAAGAGGGTGACGGTGAAGATCAGGATCGCGAGCGCGAACGAGGTGGCGAGGCCGATGTCGAGTATCCAGGCCGGCATCGGCAGGATCATCATGACGATGACCGCCATGAGCGCGAGGGCGAGAAGGACCGTCGGGCGGAAGAGGCTGGCAAGACGGAGCTCTGGCATCACTCTGTCGGCCCCTGGGGCGTGAGACCCGCCCGCGGCGCAAGGCCGGTCGGCACCAGCGAGCCAAGCCCGCCCAGGCCGCCACCCCTCAGGAGCGGGTAGGAGTTGACGCGGACAACCTGTTCAAGCGGCGCCTGTACCCGGCCGCTGTTCGCGGCCAGCACGATATCGGGAATTTCGGGGATAGGCGCCGCTTGGGTGCGGCCGAGCCCGGCACGCAGGCGCTCGAACCGGGCCTGGTAGCGGTTCGCGAATTCGGGGGTGCGGGAATGATAGGCGCCGGCAGTCCGGCCCCAATCGCCCTCTTCCTCATAGAGCGAGCGCAGGAATCGCGCGGCGTAGAGGGCGTTCGCAAGCGGGTCGAACATCTCGTCGATCGAGCGGAACGCCTCACCGTGCCACTTGTAGTTGATCTGGAAACAACCGACGTCGAAGCTGCGGGCGCCGCGCTTGTACTCCTTGTAGACATAGGCGCGGGCCTCGTCCTCGGTCTCGAACCAGTGGCCTTCGCCTTCCATGTTGACGGTCCAGGGCCAGGGGCGGAACGCGCCGCCGCGCTTGCGCCCGGTCTCGTTCAGGGAGATCGCCGTGAGGACATCGGCGGGCACGCCGCTCTGGCGCGCGGCCTCGTGCGCGACCGCCTCGCAGAGCGCCGCCGGGTCCTGCATCGCAGCGGCAGCGTGCGGCAGGCCGACCCCGCCGAAGGCAAGGCCAAGGGCGGCGGCACAAGCGCGAAGGGCGCACCGAAGGGAAGGTCTCGTCATTCTGACACGTCACAAGCTGTTCTGGCTTGGGATCCAGGCTAGGGCCCAGGGGTTGAGATTCGGTAACCGCCACCCCTAGCCGCCGCTTGCCGCAAGCACGGATCGAAGCGCGTCCCGCGTCGAGCGGCTCGTTGCGACAAGGTCGCGTGCAGCCGCGAGCGGTCCTTGCGGGGCGGTATGCGCGGCCGCGTCGGCGGGCGGCGGCGGATCCGGCAGAGGCGCAGGTTCCTCCTTCGCGGCCCTGAGGCGTTGGAGCGCCTTGGCCAGATTGTCCGTGCCGGTCATGGCTTCCCTGAGGTCGCCTGCGCGCCAGGCCTCTCGCGCCGCCCGCGCGCTGTCTCCAAGCACGCCATAGGCGCTCGCGGCGGTGGCGTGTTCGCCAGCCAGGGCCTGCGCGTCGGCGCGAATTGTGGCGGCCTCTGCCCCGTCCAGACCGCCGAGTGCGGCGAGCGCCGCGCCGGGATCGAGATCGAGCATCGCTGCGCGGGCAAGGATTCTGCGTCCGCGCTCGGTATGCGCGGCTTCCCCCGCGAGGACTTCCCGCGCGGGTCCCGAGACGCCGGCCGCGACCAGGCGGTCGCCAAGATCGAGCCGAAGCACCAGATCGGGATCGCTCGCGTCGAACAGATCGCGCCGGGCGGTGTAGCCACGCAGCAGCGCGGCATCGTCCGGGGCCTTTGCAAGAGCTGCGAAGACACCGCGCACGGTCGCCTTGCGCATTTCTTCCGGGGTGCTCTCCGGCCATGCAGAGAGGCCCTGAAACGCCGCGTCGAAATTGCCGGCCGCGCTGCGCGACAGGATGGCCAGCCGGTGCAGCGCGGGGCCATCGGTGCCGGCGCGCCGCTCGAACGCGAGGGCTTCGGCGCTGGCGGTGAGACCGGGCGGCACGGTTTCGCCGCGTGCCAGTTTCGACTCGAGAAGCATCATCAGAGCCTCGACAGAGCGCGGCATGTTCGTCTCGGCAAGCGCGACGAGCCGTTTTTCGGCTTCGTCCGGCCGGCCGTTCTCGAGGTCGATGCGCGCGGCAAGGAGGTCGAGGTCCTGGTCCCCCGGCTCCGTCGTGCGGGCCAGCGCGTCGCGAATGGCATCCGCGGCAAGCGCCTCGTGACGCAATGACAGGCGGCGGACGACCTCGTGGCCGAGCGTGTGGCGCAAGGGGAGCGGCAGCGCCGAGAACGCCCGTACGACGGCACCCGGCTTGATCGGATCACTAGGATTGACCTCTTCGGCCGAGAGAAGTGCCCAAAGCGCGACAAATCCGTCGCAGCTCATCATCGGGGCAAACCCGGCTCCGGCGTCGTGACCGTCGACGATGGCTCCCATCCCGGCAAGCGTGAGTGCGGCCTCTCCGTCCTCGCCAAAGGCGGCGAGCGTGGCACGCGCCTCGGCGCCGAAGCCGAAGTGAAGGTAAAGTCGCGCGAGGGCCATGACGCGTGCATGATCCGGACGATCGAATTCGCCGACAAGTGCTGTGCGCGCCTCGGCGATCTGCAACGCGGCGGGGCGGTCATCGCCCCAGGCGGCGATGTCGAGGTCCTTGTCCGGAAGGCAAGTGCCGCCGGTCGCGGTCACGGGCGAGCGGGTCGCGGATCGGACAGCGCCGCGGTCGATACTCGTTTCGGTGTGAACGCCCATATGCGCGGCGGTGGCGTCGGAGGCAGGCTGATCGGGCGCCTGCGCGGGTGGCTTCGGCTCGGCGGTTCCCGGGCGTGGCAGATCAATCTCGATCAGCCCCTGCGAGGCCGCGCGGCCAAGATCGTGCAGCAGCGCATCCTCGGCGGCGGCAACCCGCGCGCCGGGCAGGGCGAGCGGCGTCGGGTGCACCTGAACGGGGTCCGGTTCGGATGTAGCATCGGAGGTTGCAGCCGTCTTGACAGATGTAGCCGTTTGGGAAGGCGCCGGCCCCGCGGGCACGGCTTTCCAGAAAACATCGAGATGGGGCGGGACGGCGGGCGCAGGCCCCTGCCGGGCGAAGGCGGCCGCGGCGCGCGCGTCCGCACCCTCTGGCGCGTCCGGCGGGGCCGCTTGCAGGGGCGGGGAATCCCCGTCGCCAAACGGGAGCTCATAGGGCGATCCTTGCGGGGCGGGGCCGTCGGCCACGTCAATGACCACGGCCCCGGAGTCAAGCGCGGTAACGGTCGCGTGGCAGTCGCAGGCAAGATCGATGGCGAAGCTCGCCGGTTCGGGTCCGGCGCTCACGCCGGAGACGCGCGCGCGGCCGATCTTGTGGAAGACGGCGCCGGTATCGAATGTCGTCGAGGCGTCTTCGCCGCGGAAGGCATAGCCGGTCTCGGTGCGCCCGAAGTGCCATGTGGTGCCCGGGGCAAGGTCCGCGACGAGGCGCGTGAAGTCGCCATGGTCGCCCGAGCGAAGGCGTACCGTACCCGCCGCAGCAGGTGCGGCGGCCGCGACAGCCGCGGCGAGCAGCACAAGGCGCAGGAGCGCGGTCATGCCGCCTCCGACTTCAGGGACTTCAGGGCCTCTTCAAGTGCGGAATAGCTTGGCCGGATATGATGCGGCGTGTTCTGGCGGCCGACCTCGATACATATGTTCGCAGGGTGATTGTGGAGATTTGCGACCAGGACTTCGCGAATGAGGGCGTAGAAATGCGCGTCCTCCTCGATCACTGCCTTGACCTTGACGGCAAATGGACCGACGAGTCCGTAGGCGAGGAAGACGCCGAGGAAGGTTCCGACAAGCGCGCCGCCGATCATCTTGCCAAGGATCTCGGGCGGCTGGTCGATCGACCCCATGGTCTTGATGACGCCGAGCACGGCCGCAACGATGCCGAGCGCGGGGAGCCCGTCGGCGATGGACTGAAGCGCGTGCGGTCCGTGCATGGCGTGGTGGAGGTTCGCGTCGAGCTGCTTTTCCAGCACTTCCTCGACTTGATGCGGGTCGTCGTAGTTCATCGAAGCCGAGCGCATGGTGTCGCAGATCAGCGCGATCGCGGCATGATCGTGCTGGATCTTGGGGTACTTGCCGAAGATCGAGGAATTCTCGGGCGCCTCGATGTGTTCCTCGACCGCGACGGGATTCTGCTTGGCGAGCCGGATGAGCTCGAAGAGCAGGCAGAGCAGGTCACGATAGTCGTCCGGCTTCCATCTCGGGCCCTTGAAGACCTTGCCGATATCCTTGAGCGTATGCTTGATTGAGGCGCCATCGTTGGCGAGCACGAAGGCGCCTACGGCTGCGCCGCCGATCATGATCATCTCGAAAGGCAGCGACTTGAGGATGATCCCCATCTTGCCGCCGGCCGCGACATAGCCGCCGAAGACCATGACGAAAATGATGACGATGCCGATGATCCCGACCATGCTGCCATCCCTCCTGACGGTTCTGTTGTCTCGATACTGTTCGGGCGCACCTTCCCAGAGGGAGGTTAAGTTTCCCTGAGGGGTTCAGTATTTCGGCGCGTTTGCGTTGCGGCCGGCGAGAACGACACTGATCGTGTAGGCCTTGTCGGGCGCGAGACCCGCCATCACCGAGGCGGCGAGTTCGGGGCGCATCCGGGCCAGGAACCCGGCGGCGAAGTCGGGGTCCATCTCTGTGAAGAGCGCGGCGGCGTCCTTGGGTTTCATCCTCTCGTATACCGACACGAGCCGCGCGACATCCTCGTCCGCGGCCTTGTCGGCCATGGTCAGCGTTTCGCTGAGCGAGGTCTCGGCGGCCTCGAGTTCGGCCAGCTTCCTGTCGATCTCGGTCCGGGCGAGTGCGAGGGCCCGGTCACGGTCGTCCAGTTCGGCCTCGCGTGCGATCACGCGTTCTTCGCGGGTACGCAGCTCGGCGAGAAGACCAAGCTCGTCGCGGGGACCCTCGCAGCTTTGCGCGGCCGGTGCGGCGACGGGTTCATCGGAAGAGGTGGTCGCGAAGGCATGGCTGCCGCCGCCAAGCCGGATCAGCCCGGAACTGATGAAAAGCAGCGACAGCAACACCAGAACGCCGCGGCCGGCGGGGCGGGGTCTGCGGCTCATTCGGCGGCCTCCGGACAGGCGTGGGGCCGCTCCCGGCGCCGCAGCACGCGCTGGCGCGGCATCGCGGCGGGGGGCGCCTCAGGCAGATCGTGCAGGGTCGCGAGCGTCAGTTCGAGCTTGGCGGCGGCAGCCTCGGCGCGGCCCGTCATCTCTCGCAGCGTCGCGGCCGAACTGCCGGCGGCGGCGCGTGCGGTTTCAAGCGCACGCGTCATGTCGTCGACCTGCGCCGAAAGAACCGCGATGGCGCCGCCCATGCCGGTTTCAAGCTGGTTGAACGCCTTCAGCCGCCGCGACAGCACGAGGCAGTAGACCGCCGCGCCGATCGCGCCGGCGCCAAGGAGGATGTCTGCGATCAGATCCATTCCCGCGTCCTCAGTTGATGACGAATTCGGTGATGAGTAGGTCGCGCACGCGCCCCTCTCCGGTGACCATCTGTACGCGGCGCAGCATCTGGGCGCGCAGCCGCACGAGGGCGACGGGATCTTCCAGTTCGGCGGTATCGACTGCGCGCAGATAGCCGTTCAGCACATCGCTGACGCGCGGCAAGAGCAGGGTGACATCGGGCTGATGAGCCTTCGCGACCTCCATCTGGCCGGAAAAGTGCAGATAACGCCCGGTCTCGGTGCCGAGCGAAACGACAAGCGGGTCGATCGGGACGAAGGCGATGTCAGGCAGCGCCTCGACCGGCACTTCGGCTTCTGCGGCAGCGTGATCCTGGGCGTGCCCGCCGAGGATGAGACCACTGTACACCGAATAAAAGCCGCCGCCACCAAGTGCGAGCATCAGTACGAGGCCGATGAGAAGCGGCTTTTTCGACGATTTCTTCGGGGCCTCTTCGGCGTGATCCGCGGTGGTGGTCATGGCTCGTCCTCTTTCGTCCGGCACCTTTCCTATAGCCCTGCGGTCACTAACCGATTGTTAAGCGCGATCGGCGAAGCATCAGTGCGACGCAGGGCAGAACGCCCACAACCGGAGAAATGCCGTGAAGGACCTCGCAGCCGTCTGGCAGTCGCTCAGCCCCCGCCGCCGCATCGTCGCGGTCGCCGCGACGCTTGGCATGTTCGCGGCGGTTCTCGGGCTCGCCAATCTCGCCACGCGCCCCTCGATGGCACTTCTTTACGCAGGGCTCGACGGTGCGCGCGCGGGCGAGGTGCTGACGGCGCTCGACCAGCAGGGCGCGGTCTACGAGGTGCGCGGCGCCGCAATCTATGTCGAATCGCCGCGCCGGGACGAGCTTCGCATGTCGCTCGCGGCCGACGGCCTGCCGGCCAACAGCGGCGCCGGATACGAGCTTCTCGATTCGCTCTCGGGATTCGGGACGACTTCGCAGATGTTCGACGCGGCCTATTTGCGCGCCAAGGAGGGAGAGCTCGCGCGGACGATCTCTGCCATGCCGCAGGTGCGCAGCGCGCGGGTGCATCTTGCCGACACGCGAGCCCAGGGCTTGCGCGCACGGGCGCGGCCGACCGCCTCGGTCGCGGTGACGACGACCTCGGGCGGGATGTCGGCGGCGCAGGCGAAGGCGCTCAAGTATCTTGTCGCCTCGGCGATGGCTGGCATGGCGCCCGAGGACGTGTCGGTGATCGACGGGCAGGGCGGTCTTGTCGACGCGGGCGACGATCCGGCAGCGCTTCGTGGCGAGGATCGGGCCGAGGCGCTGCGCCAGAATGTCGAGCGGCTTCTCGAGGCGCGGGTCGGCTACGGGAACGCGGTCGTCGAGGTTTCTGTCGATACGGTGACCGAACGCGAGGCGATTACAGAACGAAGGTTCGACCCCGAGGGGCGGGTCGCGATCTCGACCGATACCGAGGAACGGTCGACCTCGGCAAACGAGGCGGGCAAGTCCGGCGTGACGGTCGCCTCGAACCTGCCGGCGGGCGATGCCGGCGGGGCGGCCGGCTCTTCGCAGAGCCAGAACAGCGAGACGCGCGAGCGCACGAATTTCGAGGTCTCTGAAACCACGCGCGAGGTCGTGCGGACACCCGGTGCGGTGCGCCGCATGACCGTCGCGGTGCTGGTTGACGGTGTCGCAGGCACGGATGCGTCCGGCGCGGCCACGATGGAGCCGCGGAGCGAGGAGGAGCTCGCCGCGCTGCGTGACCTCGTCGCGGCGGCCGTCGGTTTCGACGAGGCGCGGGGCGATGTCATCACCATCAAGTCGATGGGGTTCGAACCGGTCGCCGCCACGGGCGAGGCCGGCGGGGCGTCGTTCCTTTCGGCGCTGAACCTTGACGTGATGAGCATCGTGCAACTCGGCGTCCTTGCGCTCGTGACGCTGATCCTCGGACTTTTCGTCGTACGGCCAATCCTTGCGGGCCGGGCACGGAGCGGGCAGCTCGCCCTGCCGGCGGGTGCCCCGGCACCCCTGCCCTCCGAGGTGCTGACCGGCGAGATCGATGACGGTTCCTATCCTGCGCCGGCACTTCCCGCCGCGGGTGGGCGGGCGGGCGAGAGTCAGGTCGCGGGTAGCGACGCCGATCCGGTGACACGCTTGCGCCGCATGATCCTTGAGCGGCAGGACGAGACGATGGAGATCCTGCGCGGCTGGATGGAAGACAGCGAGGAGGAACGCGCATGACCAGCGGGCGCTTCCAGTTCGAGATCTTCGACATCGCCGATGCCGGCGATGAGCGCGTCGAAATGCAGCGCGAGGAGCTCGAGGAGGCAAGGCTCGCCTCTTACGACCAGGGCTACAACGCCGGGTGGGAGGACGCCGTCGCGGCGCAGGACAGCGAGGTCACGCGACTCAGGTCCGACCTCGGGCGCAACCTGCAGGACCTTTCCTTCACCTATCACGAGGCGCACAGCCACGTTCTGCGGACGCTCGAGCCGCTTCTTCACGACATGGTGGTGAAGGTGCTGCCGACCATCGCGCGCGACTCCCTCGGGCAGATCGTCCTTGAGCATCTCCGCCCCCTCGCGCGCGAGATGAGCGGCGCGCCGATGACCGTCGTTGCGCATCCGGACAACCGGGCGCTGCTCGAAACGCTGCTCCTGACCGAGGCGCCGCTCCCGCTCGCGTTCGAGGAGGAAGCCTCGCTTGGCGAGGGGCAGGTTCACCTGAAGCTCGGCGAGATCGAACACCGCGTCGATCTCGACGGGGTGATCGCGGCGATCGCCGCGGCGGTCTCGGGATTCTTCCGCATCGAGAAACAAGAGGAGAGACGCCATGGATGACGCCGGACAGGGGGCCGCGGGTGGCAATCCCTTCACGCAGGTGCCGGTCGAGATCACGATCTCGGTCGGCCGGGCTCGGCCCCTGGTGCGCGATCTTCTGCGCCTGAAACGGGACGCCGTGCTGCCGCTCGACCGCAAGGTCAGCGACCCCGTCGAGCTTTATGTTGGCGACCGGCTCATCGCACGGGGCGAGCTGACCGAGATCGAGGGCGACCAGCCCGGCCAGCTCGGTGTGCGCCTGACCGAGGTCGCCGATCTCGAGAAGGGACTCTGACGGTGCTGCGTGTCGCGTGGATCGCGGGACTCGCGCTCATGGTCGCGGCGGCGCCGGCGGGGGCGCAGGATCTGCCTCGCGCGCTGAGCGAAGGGGCAGGAGCGCTCGGCGGTCAGACGCTGACCGGTCAGTCGCTGCTTCTCATCGCGCTTGTGACCGTGCTCAGCCTCGCGCCGGGCCTCGCGATCATGGTGACCTGCTTTCCCTTCATCGTGACGGTGCTGGCGATCCTCAGGCAGGCGATCGGGCTGCAGCAGTCGCCGCCGAACATGCTGATCGTCTCCCTCTCGCTCTTCCTGACCTGGTTCATCATGGAGCCTGTCTTCACCGAAGCCTGGGTCGCCGCCGGGGAACCCTTCACCGCCGGCACTCTCGACCTTCCGACCGCCTTCGAGCGCGGCATGGCGCCCTTCCGGACGTTCATGGCCGCGCGCACCGACCCCGATACCTTTCTCTCGCTCGCCGAACTGCGTCCGCAGACAGGGGCGCTGACGGAAGCCGGCACAGCACCGCTCTCGCTGCTCGTGCCCTCGTTCATGCTCTCGGAAATCGCGAGGGCTTTCGAGATCGGGTTTCTCCTCTACCTGCCGTTCCTCATCATCGATCTCGTCGTCTCGGCGGTGCTGATGTCGATGGGCATGATGATGGTGCCGCCGGCGGTTGTCGCGCTGCCCTTCAAGCTGGCCTTCTTCGTTGTCGCGGATGGCTGGTCGCTGGTCTCGGGTGCGCTAGTACGCAGCTACTTCTGATGGGGCTTCCGCCGGGGCGGCCGTCCCCGCCGCGGCGGGTGCCGTCGCCGGATTTCCGGACCTTCATCCTCGTCCCGGAGGAGTGCGGCCCGCACGGGAGCACGGAGGGCGAGACCGGTCAGGGGAGTCTCCCTTCTCCTCGCGAGGCAGAAACGAGCCACCGTTGGGGTGATTCTTGCGATGGCCGAGGGCCGGTGCAGGTCCCTCCCTCCCACCGTCCTCAGCGCACCACGAACTCGGCGTGCAGTGCCCCCGCGGCGTTGATGCTTTTCAGGATGTCGATCATGTCGCGCGGGCTCACGCCAAGCGCGTTCAGCCCCGCAACGACCTCGGACAGGGAGGAGGGCTCGCTGATCTCGGCCATGCCGATCCCGGGCTCTTCCGAGATCGAGGCTGAGGAGCGCGGTACGACAACGGTATCGCCTTGCGCGAAGGGGTTGGGCTGCACCACCACCGGCGCCTCCTCGATCTTCAGTGTAAGGTTGCCCTGGCTGACCGCGACACGGCTGATGCGGACGTCCGACCCCATGACGATGGTCCCCGAGCGTTGGTCGACGACGACGCGTGCGCGGCGTTCCGGCTCGACGAGGAGATTCTCGATCCGGCCGAGGGCATGGGCGGGAGAGCCTGCGCGCGTACCCCGGATGTCGACGGCCACGGTCCCCGCATCGGTCATTTCCGCGACGCGGCGACCGAACTCGGCATTGATTGCCTCCTCGATGCGCCCGGCGGTCGTGAAATCCGGCGTGCGCAGCGCCAGGCGTACTGCATCGAGCGCGCCGAAGTCGAAGGCGATCTCGCGTTCGACCCGCGCGCCCGAAGGGATCATCCCCGCGGTCGGCACGCCTTGCGTGACGCTCGCCGCCTGACCCTCGGCCGAGACTCCGCCGGCGATAATGGTGCCCTGCGCGACGGCATAGATCTCGCCGTCGGCGGCATTGAGGGGCGTCATCACAAGGGTGCCGCCGAGGAGGCTTTTCGCATCGCCGATGGCAGACACCGTCACGTCGATCTGACCGCCGGCGCGCGCGAAAGGCGGCAGCGTCGCGGTGACGAGGACGGCGGCGACGTTCTTGGGGCGCATGTTCTCGCCAGTCACGTTGACGCCCAGCCTTTCGAGGATGTTCGACATGATTTCTTCCGTGAAGGGCGCATTGCGCAGCCCGTCTCCGGTGCCGTTCAGGCCTACCACGAGGCCGTAGCCGACAAGATCGTTGCCCCGCACTCCGTCGAATTCCACGAGATCCTTGATGCGGATCGGCGAGGCCGAGGCCGAGAGGCCGATGAAGACAAAGGCGAGGGCTAGGACGCGCAGCATCAGAGATAATCCGTGAGCGAAAGGCGCGAGAGGCGCGCGGTGAGGGTGTAAAGCATCTCGATCTGAGTCTGCACAGCCTCGAGCGCGCTCGCTGTCTCATAGGGGTCGGCGGCGATGATCGTATTGCGGGCGATCTTGAGCGCAGCGCTTTCCGCGCTGTTGCGCGTCGCGTTGCCGGCGATCTGCGCCTCGGCCGTGCCGACGCGGGCCCTGAGGCCGGCGAGCGCCGTGCCCGAGGCGGTCAGCGTTTGCCCGGCGCTCTTGATGAGCTGGGTGCGGCCCGCATCGTTCCCGGCAAGTGCGCCCGTATCGACGAGGGCACCGAGGGCGAGACCCTTCAGGAGATCGCGGAGGTCACCGTCGGCGGCCGTGAGGTCGATTTTCGCCGTCGCGTCCGGGCCGATGCGGAACGGGGCGAGCGGGGAAGAGGAGCCATTGTAGGCGAGATCGAGATACCCGCCGCCGCCGGCCGGGGCATCGAACCACGCGGTGACGGCGGCCTCGATCCCCGAGGCGGTTGTCTGCCCGGCCGATGCGGTGGTCAGTGCGGCGAGGATGGCATTCGCATCAGCGACGGGTTTCCGGTCGGTCGCGGTGCCGGACAGGAGATACAGGTCCGCGACCTGCGTGTTCAGGGCGGAGACGACGGTCTCGAACTTCTGCCGGACGTCGGAAGCTGCGGTCGAGATCAAGGTGGGCGAGGCGCTTGTCGCGCTGCCGAGGAGGGCGGGGCCGAGATTGGTCGCAACGTCGGAAGCGACACCGAGCGCGGCCTGAAGGGAGCTTGCAAACAGCTCGGCCTCGCTTGTCGCGGTGGCATAGGCCTCGAGCATTTCGAGGGACCTGTCGATGCCGGCGAGGGCGCGGAAATCGCCCGAGACCGCCTCGGCCATGTCCGACTTGACGCCCGAGGTCATCTCCTCGGTCAGGCGCGTGAGGTGCTTTTGCAGCTCCACGTTGTGACGGCGCATCTGGAAAGCCTGGGCCATGTCGCCGATGGAAACGTAGTTCATCGCTCAGAGTCCGATCAGTTTCTGGATCAGTTCATCGACCACCTGGATGACCCTCGCATTGGCCGAATAGGCCTGCTCGACCATCAGGAGGGTCTGCATCTCGGCATCCGTGTCGACGCCATCGGCAAGCTGCAGTTCGGTCAGCGCCTCCTGCCGGGCGACGGCAAATCCCTCACGCGATTCGGATTGCTGGCGCGCGCTCGCGATGCCGGAGAGGACGTCGGCGGCGAGGCCGGACGCGGAGCGTGCCGCGCCGATGAAATTTCCCGAAGAGGGTGCCCGGGTGCCCGACAGCGCGGCGCCGAGCCGCGTGAGAAGCGTCGCATCGCCGGCGGCACCCGGCTGGGTCGCGCCGAGTCCGTCGCGCAGACGCCAGAGTGCGCCCCCATGCAAGGGATCGACGAGTGCATTGAGACTGATCCGCCCGGCTAGGCCGGTCTCCAGCGCGGGGTTCAGCGCGGCGCCGCCATCGGTCAGGAGCCCTGGTTGACCAGGGGTGAGCGAGGTGTCAACGGCACTCGACTGAAAGCGCTCGATGAGGTCCCGGGCGAGGGCGTCAATCTGCGACTGAGCACCGGGGGCGAGGTCGTCGCGAACCGCGAGCATCGCACCGAGCGTTCCGCCGCCGAGGACCCCGGTGTCGGTCGAGGGCACCGCCATCCCGTTGATGGTGAGTCCCGAGAGCGCGCCCGAGCCGAGCGTCATGTCGGCGGTGATGACGCCAGCGGGGGTGAAGCCGATCACCGCCGGGTTGCCTTCGAGAAGGATCGCGCCGCCGGTGGTGTAAAGCGCGACCTGGTCGTGATCGCGGGCGACTTCACGGACCGGGACGATCTCGGCGACGCGGTCGACCAGGCCCTGCCGCTGGTCCATGAGCGCGGTCGCATCGCGCCCCGCCGCGCGCTGGGCGAGGATCTCGGCGTTCAGGCGGTCGATCTGGCCAAGTGTATCATTGAGCGTCCCGACCGCCTTCGCGATGCCGGCGTTGGCGTCCATGCGGGCCTGCTGGATCCCGTCGGTCAGGCCGTTCAGCTGGTCCGTGACCGCAATCGCGGCGTCGGCCACGCCCTGAAGGCGCGCCTGGCTGTCGGGGCGGCTCGCGGCCTGCACGAGTGCGGCCTCAAGCGCCGCAAGGCGCGCGGAAAGGGAGCCGGCGTCCTCGGGGTCGCCGAGGCGCGCCTCGACCCCCGCGAGGAAGTCGGTCTTGATCCCGGCACCACCCGCCTCGGCATCCGCAAGGCGCCGGTCGGAGAGGACGACGGTGTTCACCGCCCGGGTGATGCCGTCGATGCGCACCCCGGCGCCGGTACCGCCGAGCGACTGCGGCGAGAGGTTCAACTCGCGCCGCACGTAGCCCTCGGTCAGTGCGTTCGACACGTTCGAGGAGACGACAGAGGCCGCCCGCGATGAGGCGTTGAGGCCCGAAAGCGCGTTCGCGAGGGTGGTCGACAGGCTCATCGCTCAGCCCTTTCCGCCGCTGGTCATCGCTTGATGTTGGTGGTTTCCTGCAACATCTCGTCGACGGTCTGGATCACTTTGGCGTTCGACGAATAGGCACGCTGGGTCTGGATCAGGTTCGTCAGCTCGCCCGCGACATC
>JAGRDU010000056.1 GCA_020446905.1 Paracoccaceae bacterium
ACTTGACCTCGCACATCTCGAAGGGGGTAGAGTGCCAGTGCCGCATCAGGTAGCGGATCAGCCCCTCGTCGTTCGTGACCGCCTTGGTGCCGCGCCCGTAGGAGACGCGGGCGGCCTGGGTGATCGCCGCGTCGTCGCCCATGTAGTCGATGACGCGGACGAGTCCGTGGTCGAGCACCTCGTGGGCGACGTAGAGGTGCTTTTCCATGCCTTCGGAGGTCGCGCGGAGCGTCCGGCGCGCGTGGCTGCGGGCCTCGGCGATCTCGGCCTTCTGTTCAGGCGTCAGCGTCATGGGGAGTCCTCCGGTGTCACGAATCGTATCCACTATATCTATGGGCGGGCGGAGTGATAACCACGATGGGCGGTGGTCATTCCGAAATTTGATGGAAGGGAACCCCAGCGAGGGCCGGGCGGCCTTGGCGGCGGGGGGGCGGGCCTGCTAGGCTTCGGCGAAAACCGACGGAAGGGAGGCGCAGGATGGCACTGAAGTACCTGCACACGATGGTGCGCGTGAAGGACCTGGAGAAGTCGATGGCCTTCTACCGGCTCCTCGGACTGGAGGAGACACGGCGCTATGAAAGCCGCGAGGGGCGGTTCACGCTCGTCTTCATGGCGCCGGCCGGCCAACCCGAGTGCCCGGTCGAACTGACCTACAACTGGGACGGCGACACGGGCCTGCCCTCCGACAGCCGCCACTTCGGCCACCTCGCCTACGAGGTCGACGACATCTACGCCATCTGCGCCCATCTCCAGGAGAACGGCGTCACGATCAACCGGCCGCCGCGCGACGGGCATATGGCCTTCGTCCGCTCGCCCGACAACATCTCGATCGAGCTTCTGCAGAAAGGTCAGGCGAAGGCGCCGGAGGAGCCGTGGGCAAGCATGGGCAATACCGGGCACTGGTAGGCCTTCTCGCGCTTCTGGCAGCCGGCCCCGCGGCGGCGGAGTGCCGGTTGGCGCTCTTGCTCGCGCTCGACATCTCGGCCTCCGTGGACGAGCGCGAGGACGCTCTCCAGCGCGGTGGCCTCGCCCGCGCGCTTCTTGCGCCCGCGGTGCAGGACGCCTTCCTCGCCGACCCCGACCGCCCCGTCTGGCTCGGCGTCTACGAGTGGAGCGGCAAGTTCGCGCAGGCCGGGCTCCTGCCCTGGCTCGAGATCGCCTCGGCCGAGGACCTCTCGCTCGCCGCCGCCGCCATCGCAGGCAGCGAACGAAGCCGCGACGACATGCCGACGGCCCTCGGCAATGCGCTCGGGCACGCGGCCACGCTCTTCCGCGACGGGCCGGACTGCGAGGCACGCACGCTCGACGTCGCGGGCGACGGACGCAACAACGACGGTTTCCCGCCCGCCTCGGCCTACCGTGCCTTCGGCTTCGACGGGATCACGGTGAACGGGCTTGCCGTAGCCGTCGGCGAGGCCGGGGTGGCGGACTACTACCGCGCCGAGGTCATCCACGGCCCCGGCGCCTTCGTGATCGTGGCCGAGAATTTCCGCGACTATGAACGCGCCATGCGGGCGAAGCTCCTGCGCGAACTGCAGGGGCCCGTTATCGGCTGGCTCGCTCCCGGCGGGCGGGAATGATCCGCGCGGCGTTCATTCTTATTGCCCTCGCGCCGGCACCGGCCGGGGCGGCCTGCCGGCTCGCTCTCGCGCTCGGGATCGACGTCTCGCGCTCGGTCGATGCGCGCGACTACGCGATCCAGAAGGAAGGCCTGATCGCCGCGCTTGCCGACCCGGTGATCGTCGCCGCCTTCCTCAAGCCCGAGGACCGCGTCGCCTTCGCGGTCTACGAGTGGTCGGGCCAGGCGCATCAGGACGTAATCGTGGACTGGACGATGGTAGCGGCGCCGTCCGACCTCGAAGGCATCCGCGCCGCCGTCGCCGGCCATGTGCGCGAACAGGATTTCCTGCCGACCGGCCTAGGCGCCGCCCTCGCCTTCGGACGCGATCTCATGGCGCAGGCCCCCGACTGCCTTGCCGAAACGCTCGACATTTCCGGCGACGGGCGCTCGAACGACGGGCGGATGCCCGAGGTGGTCTACGCGGCGGAGGATTTCGGCGAACTGCTTGTGAATGGCCTTCCGATCGGCGGGCACGAGGCGGACATCGCGATCTACTACCGCACCCGGGTGATCCGCGGCCAGGGCGCCTTCGTGGAGGTCGCGCGCACCCAGGACGACTTCCCCCGGGCGATCCGGCGGAAGCTGGAAAAGGAGCTGACCGAACAGCTGATCGGGCGGGCGGGGGACGGCTGGTCTTTGCTGCGCGTCGCGCGGCGCGGCCGCGCGGCACCGTCTCAACCGACGATCTTCCAGTAGGAATCCTTCCGGGTCACCAAACCGTCGCGGAACGTGTAGAAGTCGCATCCCCGTACCCGAACCCGGGTGCCGGCCACGGTCGTGCCGGTCAGCAGCCATTTCGACATGCCGGTGTCGCCAGACGCGAAATGCTCGACCTCGCCATAGTGAACGTCCGGCGTGGTCTCGAAACGGGTCATCAGCCCCCGCCGCACCTCCTCGCGGCCGATGTACCGGGTTCCGTGCGGATCGGGCCCGCGGGGAAGGTCGAGGCTGCAGTCTTGTGCGAAGAAGGCCATGATCGCGTCGATGTCATGGGCATTGAACGCATCGGCCAGCCGGTTCAGCGCCGCAAGGATGGATGTTTCGTCAGCCATGCAAGTGACCCCATCGGTCGCCTGACCTCAATTCGAACATACACCATGCCTGCGACCGACGGTACGCAAACCACGGGCGATCCTAATAGATGTAGCGGATCTGGTCCGTCCAGAACCGCTCCAGCCGCCGGAGGAGTGCGTTCACGTCGTCGCTGGCGCCGAAGCCTATGGCGCCGCGGGTCTCCAGAAGCTCCGCATGGCGGCGGAAGAGGGCCGCGACCGCCTCGCGCACCGCCCGGCCCTTCCCCGTCAGCCGGACCCGAACCGAGCGCCGGTCGGCCTCGCTGCGCTCATGGTGCATGTAGCCCATCTCGACGAGCTTCTTGAGGTTGTAGCTGACGTTCGAGCCCTGGTAGTAGCCGCGCGTCTTCAACTCACCCGCGGACACCTCGTTCTCGCCGACGTTGAAGAGGAGAAGCGCCTGGACCGCGTTGATCTCGATCTGGCCCAGCCGCTCGAACTCGTCCTTGATCACGTCGAGCAGAAGCCGGTGCAGTCGTTCGACGAGGCCGAGCGTTTCAAGATAACCGGCGTGGCCGCCCCCGCGCGGACGCTCTTCGACGATTGCGTGCAGGCTCATCTCTCTCTCCGCCGTCTGCTCCTTGCCGGGCAGACTGGGCGGAAAGGGGAAAATTTCGGTTAAGCCCGAACAGCGCCGCGCGATCAGGCGGCCCGGCCGGCCCGTGCAAAGGCGGCGATCTCGGCGACGAGGGCGCCGAACCGCGCCGGCACAGGGGCCGCGCCGGTGATCCAGGGATAGAGGTCCTGGTCGTTCTCCGCGAGAAGCGCATCGTATAGATCGAGCGTAGCGCCCTCCATAGCCGCGAGCCGCGCCTCGGCGAAGGGGCCGAGGATCAGGTCCATCTCCTTCGTGCCCCGCCGCCAGGACCGCATCGTCATGCGCTTCAGCCGGGTCTCTCGCGTCTCGCTCATGCCGCCTCCCGCGCCAGCGCCAGCCTGAGCCGTGCCTCCAGCCGGCCAAGCCGCTCGCTCAGCGACCCGATGCCTGCGCGCACCTCGCGCATCTCGGCCAGGAGTTCGACTGCGCCCTCCGGCAGTTCGGGCCGCGCGTCGGGCGGAACCACGCCGGCGCCCTCGCCGGTCAGAAGCCAGATGAGCGAGACGTTGAGCATCCCGGCCAGCATTTGCACCCGGTTGGCGCGCGGCTCCATCATGTCGTTTTCCCACGCCTGCACGGTCTTAAGCCGCACGCCCAGCCGCTGGGCCAGATCGCAGCTCGAAAGACCGGCAGCCTCGCGCGCGGCCGTAAGCCGGTCGCCGAATGTGGCGGTCTCGTCGCTGTACCAGTTTGCGGTCACTGGGGTTGCGTCCTTGGTCATAGCCTCTCCTTTCCGATGTCGCTTGAACGGGACGGGCGGCCACCTTAAGACATGGCTCCGGCAATTTCAAACCGGAGCCCCCGATCATGGCCTTCCTCTCCGACACGCTTGCGCGCGTCAAACCGTCGCCCACGATCGCGGTGACCAACAAGGCACGGGAATTGAAGGCAGAGGGCCGCGACATCATCGGCCTTGGCGCCGGCGAGCCTGACTTCGACACGCCCGACAACATCAAGGCCGCCGCCAAGCGCGCCATCGACGAGGGCAAGACGAAATACACCGCCGTCGACGGCATCCCCGAACTGAAGGACGCGATCTGCGGCAAGTTCGCGCGCGAGAACGGCCTGAGCTACAAGCCCAACCAGATCACCGTCGGCACCGGCGGCAAGCAGACGCTCTACAACGCGCTGATGGCGACGCTCAATCCCGGCGACGAGGTCATCATCCCGGCGCCCTACTGGGTCAGCTATCCCGACATGGTGCTGCTGGCCGGTGGGACGCCCGTCGCCGTCGAATGCGGCATCGAGTCGAACTTCAAGCTGACGCCGGAACAACTTGAAGCGGCGATCACGCCGCAGACCAAGTGGTTCATCTTCAACTCTCCTTCCAATCCCACCGGCGCGGGCTATTCGCGCAAGGAACTCAAGGCGTTGACGGACGTTCTTCTGAGGCATCCCCAGGTCTGGATCATGTCGGACGACATGTACGAGCACCTCGTCTTCGACGATTTCGAATTCGTCTCTCCCGCGCAGGTCGAACCCCGGCTCTACGACCGGACGCTGACCTGCAACGGCGTCTCCAAGGCCT